>DVKZ01000027.1 GCA_018715775.1 Candidatus Fimousia stercorigallinarum
ACCGCTTAAAATCGAAGTGTCTTTACATTACTCCGTAGAAATTAGCCCGCCTCTGCGTATCAAATCTAAGCTTGTTGGATTTGGGTCCGTAGAAACTGCCGAATTTCTGCGGACAAAAATCAAACTTGTTGGAAAATAAGCGGTAGGGACCTATGAATTTCTACCGATTCAAATCCAGGTGAGTCCAATTAGATCCGCAGAGAGGCCCCTGATCCTACCGACTCTGCTCTGTAGAAGGGCGCGGTATTACCGCTCCGAATCCCAATACCCTCATCATGCCGGAACTTATCATTCAGCCTCCGATAATCCCTTCTTATGAACGATATTTCCTTTCTCCACGAAATTCTATCTCTTCATCCTGCAAAATCTTCAGCGGATTATCATACAGCAGTCTCTTCGCTGTCTCATATCCATAATCCATCTCCAGATAATCCTGGATCTCCCCCATAAATGGAGTACGCACATTCGTTGCATGTGCATCACTTGCCACACAAGTTACCAGTCCCTGCTCCATCAGACGGTCAGCCGTACGCTTAACCTCACTGCCAAAACGGCCCAGCAGGCTTCCTTTATTCACCTGTGCCAGGCATCCTGCCTTCATAAACTGATACAGCATATCCGGACGATATTGGATACATGCATAGCGTTCCGGGTGAGCGATGACCGGAATCCTTCCGGACTCCAGAACTGGCCAAAGCCGTTCTGCCATCACATCTCCATCCAGTTGAAAATCAAACTCCATAAGATAATATCTGGAATGATTCAGCGGGATCAACATCCCCTGATCCATTTTCAAAACAACATCATCTGTTGTAAATATTTCCATTCCGCTTAAAACCGTAAGCGGAATCCGCTCCCGATCCAACGCCCTGCGAAAACGCTGCAGATTCTCATAAAAATGCTGATTAAAATAATTACGATATAACCCGGTCAAATTACTGTGCGGGGTCGCAACGATCGTATGCACGCCGCCGCGGACAGCAAGATCTGCCATCGCCAACGACTCATCCAGATTGGAAGAGCCGTCATCCATTCCCGGTAAAATATGAATATGAATATCGATCATGATCATTTACCATAATAATATTTGTGATATGCGATGTCCGAACCTTCTGCCCCATTGATCACACATCCGTAAATTGGTTTCCGGCTCATGGCGATCGCATTCATTCCTTCACGGATCTGTCTTACGCGGACAGAATCATAACGGACAACATAAACGATACCGTCTACCATCTGTGCAAAATTCGAAGCATCTGCAAGCATCGCAGCCGGTGGTGTATCCAAAATAACAAAATCATACTCTTTTTCTACTTTTTCCAGAAATTCTTTTAATTTGTCATTACTGATTTCTGCCATCGGATTATGTATAACCGTTCCGGTAAAGATAATATCCAGCTTCCATTCATCATAATGCTGCACGACATCTGAAAACGGGACATTTCCATTGATCGCATCCAGAACATTCGGCATTGACATCTCATCCAGACCAACGACACTCGCGGTTGAAGGGTTTCGGAAGTCGCAGTCGATGACCACAACTTTTTTATTTCTCTTTGCCAAAGCCATTCCAAGATTGATTGCAATCGTTGACTTTCCTTCTCCCGGAATCGAACTCGTTACCAAAATCGATTTACGGCCATATTTTTGTGATTCACGTTCAATACGTCCGGCAATCGTCCGGAATGCTTCCGAAAACTGATATGGAACAAGTGAATTATAAATATGAATATTCTGATCAATCTCTCTGTTTCTTCGTTTAAATCGAACAGCCGGTATTGACGCAAGGCAGCGGACATTCAGATGCTTCTTTAGATCATCTTCGCGGCGGATCGTCTCGTAAGTAAATGCATAGATCAGAACAAGCACCAAATCAATCACCAAACCGGCAGCAAAGCCTTTCAACAATATTTCCCGGATTGGCGTATAATTATATGGAGAGGATGGCATGCCGGATTCATCCAGTGTTTCAAAGGAGATTGATCCAAACACATATCTTCCGATCACCGGAATATCATTCATTGCCGTATTTAAAACATTATAAACATCCTGTGCATTATCCCCGGATACCGTCAATGTATAAAGGGCTACATTTTCCTGTGATGAGAGAGAAAGGTCAAAATTAAACCAATCCAGCTGCAGATCATCCATGATCATATCCTGCAAAACCTGAGACTGCAAAATATACGGCAAAGTTTCTTTCAATTCCTCTGCATCGATAGACGCATATCCACTATCCGAATCCGCATCTCCTCCGACAGAAAACGTTGCATAAGCCCGATATAACGGTGTATAAGTTAATTTATTATAGGCGAAGAAAATACCTGCACACACGATCGCTATGATCAATAACAGCAGCCAGAACTTTCGAACACCTTTCCACATATCCAGCAGAATCGCTATGATATCAATTTTATCATCTTCCAGTCTGCCAGATGTATTATAATCTGTATTTCTTTCATCGATATTACTCATCTTTCAACTGCTCCTTATCCTTCTTTCCCCTGTTTCTGTGATCATATGGATTACTCTTTCCGTATCCGCCATATCCATAACGGTTTTTCCGGTTATAATTATATCCATATCCACCATATCCATAACTATATCTGCTGTTGTATGCATAATCATATCCATTCTTACGAACAGAGATCGGCGACGTTTTAACGCCATTTAAAATACATCCAATCAGCTCACAAGATGAAAAACGGAACATATCGATTCCATCATTAATATCTTTTACTTTTGAATAATTTTGAGCAACGACCAGCAGCCCCATATCTACAATGGACAAAAATTCTTCCGTATCCGCTGCAGAAAAGACCGGCGGCGTATCGATGATAATATAATCGAATTCAGCCCGCAACTCGTCAAATAACTTTTTCATACGATCCTGATCATAAATCCCTGTAGTATCGTACACAGCATCCGAACCCGCCAGAACTGACAGGCGTGTTTCCTTATCGTAAACCACAGCCTGCTTTCTATCAGCCTCGCCCGAGAGATAATCTTTGATCTGTTTATCAGTATCCGAATATTCCAAACCAAGCAGTTTATATTGTGCCGGTTTCCTCAGATCTCCATCAACTAAAAGAACCTTTTTATCTCGCTGTGCAAGCGTCAATGCGATATTCACTGCAACTGTTGATTTTCCTTCATTTTCGTTAATACTCGTGATCAATAACACCTTTTTATCCGAACCGAGGCTGTATTCTACTTTTGTGGCAATCTTCTGGTACGTTTCGGTAAATCCGAATCCAATCGAAGGATTCGTAATGGTAAGACCGATATTCTTTGTACGCTTGAGCAGATTTTTCAATCCATAATTCAATTTTTCATAATAGACCGTCGCGTATAACTTCGTATCCAGTTTTTTCTCAACTTCTTTTTCATTCTTAATATCGTCGCGCAACACGTCATATAAAACCAGACATGCCGTCAGAAAAGCAAACACGACTAAAAAGGCCTTGCCCATGTTCAACCACTGCTCCGATCTTGTTACCGACTGATATGGCACATCCATCTCATCCAGGATCTGGATCGTAGTCTGTCCGATCAGGGAATCCATAACAACGTCATAATGGTCCAAAACGCCATTCATGACATATACAACATTTTTCGGAGAAGCAGCCGTAACTGTCAGCGTGATCAGGTTTGTATTCGGAATCAGAGAACACTGAACATTTCCAGGCAGAGAACTGATTCCCATCTCTTCTGCCACTTTTCTCTGAAGAAGATTCGTATTGATCACTTCCTGAAAGGAAGTAGCCGTATCCGATGCGCTCACTCTTCTCATAGAACTATTCGACGCCTGTTTTGAATTTACGATCAGCGTTGTTGTTGCGGAAAACTGATCTTGATAGGTAAAATTCATAACGACGCCATATAACATCGCAACACTTGCAGCTACACAAAAGATGTATATAAATTCCTTTAAAAATCTTCGGATCACACTGGAAATGTCGATCTGAAATTCGCGACTTTCCGTCTTATTCTTTCCCATATTTTCATTCCCCTTTACTCAACAACGACAAGCATCGTTGTATTTGCTCTTTTATCATTATAATCCGCTTTAAATGTTACACGGTAAGTTCCCTTTTTATCAGTATCCACAGATCCCGAAACACTGATCGCAGATTCCGGTATCGTAATGCCGCTCACATAATTATAATCACTCGATGAAACCGGTTCGTCCTTTCCCTCAACCTGATAAATGGATTTTCCAACAGTCAAAGCCTCCACATGACTCCATGCATTGAAATCATCGCCTTTGTCGACGTAAACAATGTAATCATCCAATACCACAAATGGAAGTGCATCCGCATTTTCTGTCGTATGCGTCGTTACCGGGATCGTAAGTTCTACCGTATCTCCACAGGAATTTGTAACCCCGACGGTATAATTAAATCGGTTTTCCTTAATATACTCTGTATTTAGGAGCTGTGCTTTTTTTCCGATTTCCCCGTCAATCTTATCCTTGACCGTTACATAATCAAGAATATCCACATATCCGTCTTCCGTATAAAATTCCGGTGAATGATCCAGACGGATCTTCGGCGATGTATAATCCCGATAAACAATCGTTCTGCTCGCTTTTCCAATGTTATTATTGGCATCATAAGCAATATAATTTACGATCCTCTTCTTCCCATCCAAAAGCTTGGAAAAACTTTCGATCATAACAGTATCTGTTACATCATTCCCCTTCTCATCAACTGCTGTAACTCCCTCCAGCAGCTTTTTTTCTTTTACAGAAGTTTTTACCCTGATCTCATCCTTGTCAAATGTAATCACGGGTCCTTCTGCATTTGTTGTCACATAAGTAAAAACTTTCACCGTCGTAAATAATGCAAGCACTAAAACAAATGTGATCACAATCAAAAGATGCACGCGCTTTACATTTATTCCGTTCTTTTTCACAGAACCTTCCTCCCATCCTTATATTATATCTTTATGTAAATATCAGAATCATTCCTTGATAATTCCGTATTTTTTCAACAGTTCTACCCTCCGGCTTCCGATTCGGATCGCACTGATCGCATCATCCATTTTATTATGCTGCATTTCCCTTCGATAATGTACAATCCTGTCGATCCAGGCTACCGGAAGTAAAACTGGACATTTTCTCAAATACCAGTACCGGTTTTCGATCTCTTTCCGCGGTGGAAATACCGAGCGGAAAATAGAGACAGCGCCCCTTTTCCCTTTTTTATCGTCCGAAACCGCATTTAAAGTAATCGTACTGCTATGTTTGCGGTTCATATTGGAATCTCCGTAAATACCACCATCAAGAAGATCTGCCAGCATCGCTGTCTCATCGATAAAGATTTCTCTCCATTCTACCGGATAACACGCCTGCTCCGGATCAAAAGACAAATACATCTTTCCAATCTTAAATAGCGATGCCGTAAACGTATCCGCATGAATGCTCCTGCAATTGTTATATACTGTTTTCCAATCGATCAAACTTCCATATTTATTTGCAAAAAGTACAATATCACATACCTGACGGATACCAAATCCACTGTGAAGAAAATGCTTAAATGCATGGCAGATCAGATAAAACAGATGATCGGTCGGACACATCGTTAAAATCTCACATCCCTGCACCGTAACTGTTTCCGCACGCAAAAATACATCTTTAAAAAACTGATTAAACTCTCCATAAGCATTTGAATCCGGCGGAAATAAATATTTATGCAATTCGATATAAATCGATTTTCCGCGCATTCCATACGGCACCTCATACGCCGCTTGAATGTCCATCTCCGGATCTGACAGAGACATTCCGTACTCCAGCAACGCCTCATGAACAGCATGAAACTGTTCCGATTCAATTAACAAATCCTCATCTCCGGACATTCGGTGATCCGGATTCGGATATAATTCCCTGCAGATGATCCCTTTCATGACGATCGGCCGGCATCCTTTCTCAGTCAGATACTTAT
>DVKZ01000028.1 GCA_018715775.1 Candidatus Fimousia stercorigallinarum
ATAAGTAAACTTCAGCACCTAATAATTCACGGAATTTAACGTCAGCTTCGATTGTCTGTCCACCGGAAATGTGTGCTTCTGTAGCTTCAGAAACATCTTCAGGACGGATACCAAGAATAACGTTCTTGCCATTATAATTGCCATTGATCAAAGCTTTTGCTTTGTTAGCAGGTACAGGGAATGTACTGTTACCAATCTGAAGAGCAACATCTTTTCCATTGATCTTACATACTGCGTCAAAGAAGTTCATCTGAGGGGAACCGATGAATCCTGCAACGAAGAGGTTGCATGGTTTGTTGTAAAGGTTAGAAGGTGTATCAACCTGCTGGATGTAACCATCTTTCATAACTACAATTCTTGTACCAAGTGTCATAGCTTCTGTCTGGTCGTGTGTTACATAGATGATCGTAGCACCTAATCTCTGATGAATCTTGGAGATTTCAAGACGCATCTGAACTCTTAATTTTGCATCTAAGTTTGATAAAGGTTCGTCCATAAGGAATACTTTCGGTTGACGTACGATTGCACGTCCCATAGCAACACGCTGTCTCTGACCACCAGAAAGAGCGGATGGCTTACGATCTAATAATTTGTCAAGACCGAGAATTCTAGCTGCTTCACGTACTTTTTGGTCAATTTCATCTTTTGGTACTTTTCTTAATTTTAATGCGAACGCCATGTTATCATATACTGTCATATGTGGATACAAAGCGTAATTCTGGAATACCATAGCAATGTCACGGTCTTTCGGTTCAACGTTGTTCATGACAACACCGTCAATTTTTAATTCGCCGTCTGTGATTGATTCCAATCCGGCAATCATACGAAGTGTTGTAGATTTTGCACATCCGGATGGCCCTACAAAAATAATGAATTCCTTATCCTTGATCTCGAGGTTGAAATCGTGTACAGCATGGAAACCGTTTGGATAAATTTTCTGGATATTCTTAAGGGATAAATTAGCCATTTCAACTTCCTCCTAAACTGAATAATATAGATTCGCTTGTTTCACGTTGGTTATATTGTAAACTTTTTTCTTTTCCGTCACAATGTATAAAATATCTGAAAAACATGTAAAATATATGGTTAATTCGTATATTAGTATATAGGCGTTATGGTGGTAAAATTACCATATCAAATTGTGTGATGCAATTACTTATTCGTAACTTATTAACAGTATAGCCATAATATGGTGCAGGATGCTTGTGATATTTGTTGCAAGATGAATTAGGAGGAATTAACAGAATGAGCAAATACGATGTGACAGCCTTAGGAGAATTATTGATTGATTTTACTGAGAATGGTATCAGTTCTCAGGGGAATCCGGTTATGGAGGCGAATCCGGGAGGAGCTCCTTGTAATGTTCTTGCTATGTTGAATCGTCTGGGACATAAAGCGGCTTTTATTGGTAAAATCGGTCAGGATATGTTTGGAGATCAATTGGAAAAGGCATTACTGGAAGTCGGAATTGAGACAAGAGGTTTGAAAAAAGATGAGGAAGTACATACAACTTTAGCATTCGTGCATACATTAGAAGATGGTGACCGTGAATTTTCTTTTTATCGTAAGCCGGGAGCTGATATGATGCTTAGCTGTGAAGATTTAGATGAAGATCTGATCAAAAACAGCACCATTTTCCACTATGGTTCCTTATCCATGACGGATGAACCGTGTAAATCCGCACAGAAAAAGGCAGTGGAAATCGCAGAAGAAGCTGGATGTCTGATGAGTTTTGATCCAAACTTAAGAGAACCATTATGGTCATCTTTGGATGATGCACATAGAGAGATTGAATATGGAATGCAGCATTGTAATATTTTAAAGATTTCTGACAATGAGATCCAGTGGTTTACCGGAAAAGAAGATTTTGATGAAGGAATCGCGGTTATCAAAGAAAAATATGATATTCCACTGATCCTTTTATCGATGGGACGTGACGGAAGCCGTGCATATACGAAAAACTGCCGCGTAGAAGTACCTGCATTTATCCAGGAGAATACGATTGAAACAACTGGTGCAGGAGATACGTTTGGAGCATGTATTTTACATTATGTACTGGAACATGGATGGAAAGAATATACAGAGGAAGAGCTTAAGGAAATGCTGACATTTGCGAATGCGGCAGCATCGATCGTTACGACGAGAAAAGGCGCGCTTCGTGTTATGCCTACAAAAGAAGAGGTAGAAGCGATCTTATAAAAATACCATATATAAAAAAGAATACTGAACCTACAAAGAAAAATCCCCGGCAAAACACCGGGGATTTGATTATGCTGATTAATAATTTTCTTTATGAATTTCGAAAAATGCCTGAGGATGTTTGCAAACCGGGCAGATTTCCGGAGCTTTTGTTCCGACAACGATATGTCCGCAGTTACGGCATTCCCAAACAGTTACGCCGCTTTTTTCAAAAACTTCTTTCGCTTCTACATTGTGCAGTAATGCACGGTATCTTTCTTCATGGCGTTTTTCAATTGCAGCTACGCCGCGGAACTGAGCAGCGAGTTCCGGGAATCCCTCTTCATCTGCTTCTTTAGCCATACGATCGTACATATCTGTCCATTCGTAGTTTTCACCTTCAGCAGCAGCAAGAAGGTTCTGAGCGGTATCGCCAACTTCTCCGAGTGCCTTAAACCACAATTTTGCGTGTTCTTTTTCATTATTGGCTGTTTCTAAGAAAAGATCCGCAATCTGTTCATAACCGGCTTTCTTTGCAACAGATGCAAAAAACGTATATTTATTACGCGCCTGTGATTCGCCTGCAAATGCTTCCCATAAATTTTGTTCAGTTTTTGTTCCCTTTAAATCTTTCATAAGTAAACTCCTTCTTAAAATAAAAAATAATAATAGTAACTTTTACTGATATTATAATACTTTTCTGTACAGAATGCAAATGGAAATTTTTATTAGAAAAAGTATTGACAATTATACTTTAACGTGGTAAAGTGTGAAACAGAAATAAATACTTTAGAACACTAAAGTATGAAAGCATAACACAAACAAACATTAAAATTTTGGAGGAAAAACTATGGACACAAGAATTTCAGGAAAAACAAGATTATTAGGCGTATTCGGAACTCCGATCAAACATTCGGGATCCCCGATCATGTATAATTTTTGTTTTGATTATTACGGAATCGATTGTGCTTACCTAGCTTTTGATACAGATGCATCTCAGGTAAAAGATTCTTTAAATGCGATGAAGCGTTTGAATATGCGCGGGGGTAATGTAACAATGCCTTGCAAACAGGAAGTGGCCCGTAACATGGATAAACTTTCACCGGCAGCAAAATTTATCGGAGCTGTGAATACGATCGTCAATGACAACGGCGTTCTGACCGGGCATATCACAGATGGCATGGGAGTTGTTCTGGATCTAAAAGATCATGGGGTTTCGATTGTAGATAAGGATATCGTATTACTTGGAGCAGGCGGAGCGGCTACTGCGATCATGGTACAGTGTGCGCTGGATGGTGCGAAATCGATAAAAGTATTTAACCGAAGTGCAGAGGGATTGGAAAAAGTACAGAAGATCGGGGAAACCATGATGGCGGACGGTATTCCTTGTGAAATGGAATTCCATCCACTGGCAGAAAAAGATCTGATGCATGAGATGATCAAAAAGGCGGATATTCTGATCAACGGAACATCTGTCGGAATGGCACCTGCATTAGACGGAATCTCCCTTGTAACCGATATGTCCGTATATCGTGAAGATCTTGTTGTATATGATGTTATTTATAATCCGTTAGTTACGAAATTAATGGAAGATGCACTGGCAAATGGATGTAAAAAAGAAAACGTTATCGGCGGGAAAGGCATGTTATTATGGCAGGGAGCCGGAGCATTTGAATTATATACCGGATTAAAGATGCCGGCACAGGAATTGAAAGAATTTCTCGCGAAGAGAGAAGCAGAAGGTATGGAAATGTTACAGGATGTTGCTGAAAATGTACCATATGCACAAAGTATTCGCCAGGATACGAAATAGTAAAATATGTTCCTAATTATCATTCACATAATATAATAAAACAAGCGAAAAGACTCCGAAAATATCGGAGTTTTTTTGTTGAAAAAAATTGAATTTTTTGTTGACAGGGGAAAATATCTGTGATAATATATGTCTTGCGTTGAGAGAAAAGAAAACGCGCTTAGTAATATCGGGGTGTGGCTCAGCTTGGCTAGAGCGATTGATTTGGGATCAATAGGCCGCAGGTTCGAATCCTGTCACCCCGATGTTCTGCGGGTGTAGTTCAATGGTAGAACACTAGCCTTCCAAGCTAGATACGTGGGTTCGATTCCCATCACCCGCTTTTCTTGTACTAACAAGAAAGTATGGTGGGTATGGCGCAGTTGGCTAGCGCGCCAGATTGTGGCTCTGGAGGCCGTGGGTTCAAGTCCCATTACCCACCTTTTTATTTTTCATAATAAGAAACGCTTTGAAAGCGTTTTTTTGTATGTATGGGTGTGTAGCTCAGTTGGTAGAGCACTTGACTTTTAATCAAGTTGTCCGGGGTTCGAACCCCCGCACGCTCATTTGTGCGGATATGGCGGAACTGGCAGACGCGCCAGACTTAGGATCTGGTGTCTTTGACGTGCAGGTTCGATTCCTGTTATCCGCATTAAAATATTTTTACTTAAACATGCGTTAAATAATTTCGTGGTTTGAGTAGTTTTTATAGGTGAGTAGTACGATCGTGCTACTCACCTTTTTCGATTTACTTCGGTGATTTTGCCCGCTCATCGACATTAAACTGACCGCTGAGTTTTTCATTCTTTCTGGGCTGCCGCAAATATTTTAGCAGGAGGAACGAAAACATCTTCTCATCAGTAGGCAGAAAAGGTATAATGGAGGAAAATGTGCTTTGGAGAATTTGAAAGGACAAAATGCACGGAGTAACAACAAATTGGAATTGGCAAAGGAGATAACCTTATGAAAAAACTGAGTGAAGACGCTGAAAAAATAATGACGGAACGCTTTGGAAAAGATACCATTATTGCATTGGCAACCGTAGAAAATGAGGTGCCTTTTGTGCGTTATGTAAATGCCTATTATGAGGATGGTGCATTTTATATTATTACATATGCACTTTCAAATAAAATGAGGCATATGGAAAGTAACTCTACTGTTGCAATAGCCGGTGAATGGTTTACAGCACATGGAAAGAGCCTCAATTTAGGATATTTTGGGAAAGAGGAAAATTATAAGATTGCCGAGAAATTGAAAAACGTATTTTCTGAGTGGATTGACAATGGACATAATAATTTTGATGATGAGAATACTATAATTTTATGCGTAGAATTAACAGATGGACTGTTACTCTCACATGGAACCAGGTATGAGTTTTAGTCTTCGACTCCTGATTTTCATTAGTGAGCACAAAAAAACCAGATATATTTATGAAATAGTAATTCCGATTAGTATCTCCTGTCTTTGGAAAGAATATAACAAAGATATAGGAGGTATGAGCAGTATGGGTATATTGATCGGAATTATTATTTTATTGATGACAGTTATTATTTTCGTGTTATACTGTTGTATACGGGTTGGTGCAGAAGCAGATAAAAAAATAAAGTTTCACAGCCAGCTGAGAGAAGAAAAAAGTGACAGGATATCAGAGAGGGAGGAACGAAAATGAGAGAGTCGATTGCGGAAAGCATCAATTTGATCGGAGATTTTTGTGGTCAGAGGGATATAGAAGAGCTGTCACAAGAAGCACTGCAGAGTAAGTATGGAAAGAAACAGGCAGATGTGATGGTATTGTTTGGCGGCAGTATTTTATGCGGCGGGGATGTGCTGGCTCAGGCGATTCGAGATAAAGTGGCAAATGTGTATGTGATCGTCGGGGGGGAAGGGCATACGACAGATGCATTAAGAAAACGCATGAAAGAAGAACGGCCGCAGTTGGAAACGGATGGACAGCCGGAAGCAGTCTGCTTTCAGAGATATATAGAAGAAAAATATGGGGTTAAAGCCGATTATTTAGAAACCAAGTCAACAAATTGCGGGAATAATATCACGTATCTTTTGGAATTGCTGCAAGAACAACATATTCATTGTGAATCCATTATTCTCTGTCAGGATGCGACGATGCAGCGCCGGATGGGAGCAGTATTAAAAAAATATGTGCCTGATATGCAGATCATTCCGTATGCCGCGTACCGTGCCCGCGTCAAACAAGAAGATGGGAAACTACATTATATAGAAGAAATTCCAGGAATGTGGGATATGAAGCGGTATGTGTCCCTTCTTTTGGGAGAGATCCAAAGACTGACGGACGATGAAAACGGTTATGGTCCAAAGGGGGCGGATTTTATCGCTCATGTTGATATACCGGAAGGTGTTCAGGCTGCCTACCGACAATTAAGCGGCGTATATGAAAATCTGATCCGGAAGGCGGATCCACAGTATGCTTCTCCGAGACATCAGGTTTTAGGAAATACCTTTGACAAATAAGAGGGACAGGTCTATGATGGAAATATGGCGAAAAATACAGGGAAGTCATAACAGAGGAGAATGAGGGATATGGATATAAAAAAGTTTATAAAAAGTGCTGTTATCTGTCTGATGCTTTTGTCGCTGTTTCATACAGGAATGAAAATTACAAAAGCCGCGGAGACAGCGGAAGATACGATTCAGCCGTCGATCAATATCGATCTTAGTATTTTGGATGAATTAGACAAACTTGATATCGATGACAGAACTTATGGATCCACTTCATCCGAAATTGTTCCGAAAGTATACCATGATCACGGAATAGAAATGGAAGACCATAAAGAAATGATCAATGGATTTGTATATTTTAACCAGGGAGATGACGAATGGAATGATAATGGTTATCATATGAAACAGGCGGGCTGTGGACCGACCAGTATGGCGGTTGTGATCTCATCTTTGACCGATCAGTGGGTGACACCGGTGGATGCCGCTGTGTGGGCATATGATCATGGTTATTACTCCAGTGCGGGTTCGTCACACGCGCTGATTCCTGCACTTTCGAAAGAATATAAGCTGGATTGTGAAGGTATAGGAACGGATGCGTCAAAAATCAGAAATGCATTAGAAGACGGAAACCCTGTTGTATGTCTGATGGGACCTGGATATTTTACAAAAGGCGGGCATTTTATGGTTTTGGTAGGAATTGACGAGGATGATAATGTAACAGTCGCGGATGTTGGAAGCAGGGAACGGAGTAAGTATAAATATCAATTAGAAGATATTATTTCCCAGTCAAAATCTGCTTCTGCCGGTGGCCCTTTCTGGATCATCAGCAATCCGGAACAGGGAGAGTCTGTGTCTGATTCAGACTACAACGATGCAGAAGAAACGGAATCTGAGGATGAACAGAAGGATGGAGAACTTCATTTTACGGTGATCAAAAAGGCAGATCAAAATAGAATTGAGAAAGTTCTTGTTTCCGGAACTCCGGTTATGATGATGACAGATGGAACGGTGATCAAGGGAGAAGAATTTGTTTATATTACAATGATCGATAGTTCTAAAAAAGTAACGGTTACAGACAGGAATTTCAAGCATAGGAAAAAATATCTGCTGTCAGAGCTGATGTCCCATAAAAAATTTGATATAACCGGCCTTTCTTTTTGGAAGATCAGTGGAGATTACCGCATTTTGATGCCTTTTACTCCAAGTAAGTAATGGAGGCTGACGATGAAGAAAAAAATGGTCATAGGGTTGATCCTTTTATTATGCCTGTCAGGAATTGCGGGAGTGCTTACGATGCGTTTGATCCTAAATGATCGGATCAGCAATGAATATATCCGACTGACCGGGTACCGGCATTTGTCGGTGCATCTGGAGAAGCAAAAAGAAATTACAGAATCTGAACTGGAAACTGCAGTGGAAGAAGAGTTGATTTCTGAAGAAATTTATCAAAAAGATGTCTCATCAGAAGTGCAAAGCGGCGATCTGGTGAATCTGTCGTTTGAGGGATATCTCGGAGAATCCTCAGAAAATGCGGTGTTAGAACAGGATGATTATGATCTGGAAATCGGTTCGCATACATTTTTTGATGAATTTGAAAAGGCGTTGATCGGGAAACAGCCGGGAACAGAAGAGAGACTGGATTTAAAATTCCCGGAATCATATGATAATCAGGCATTAGCAGGGAAGAATGTGACATTTCAGGTAAAGATAAATTATATCAAAAAGAATTATACAAAGGATACATTGACAGATCAGATCGTGCAAAAGAATACTTCTTATGACAGTGTGGACAGCTTGTATCGATCTATTCGCATAGAATTGGAAGATGTGGCTGCGAAAGAGTATGAAGAAGATCGTATCGATAAAATCTGGGAAGAACTTTTGAGCAAAACAAAAGTAAAAAAATATAAGGAAGAATATCTGGAACAGGAATATCAGAAATTTGATAAAGTATACGAGGAACATGCCAAAGAACTGAATGTTGCTTTTCTTGATTTTCTTTCGGATTATTGCGGATACTCTTTGAAGGAATATACGGATCAGAAGCAGAAAAAATGCAGAAGTATTGTGAAAAAGAAAATGGTCGTGGAAGCGATTGCCGAAAAAGAAGGAATAGAAGCAGACTCTTATGAAGAACTTCTGAAGGAAGTGGAAAAGATGCTGATAGAAGAAACAACATACATATAGGAACAGGAGTAATATCTATGAAGCAATTAGTTTTGGCGGAAAAGCCATCGGTCGGACGTGATATCGCACGTGTTTTAAAGTGTAAAAAGCCGGTAAATGGCGGGTTAGAAGGAGATCGGTATATCGTTACATGGGCTTTGGGCCATCTGGTAGAATTAAAGGATCCGGAAGGATATGATAAAAAATATAAGATATGGAAAATGGAAGATCTTCCGATGATCCCGGAAAAGATGCAAGTTCAGGTAATTGGAAAAACAGCAAAACAGTATAAGGCTGTGACAGCATTGATGAATCGAAAAGATGTTGGTACGATTATCATTGCTACAGATGCCGGCCGGGAAGGTGAGCTTGTAGCACGGTATATCCTGTTAAAAAATCACAATAAAAAACCGATCAAACGTTTATGGATTTCATCGGTTACTGACAAAGCAATTAAAACAGGGTTTGATCATCTGAAAGACGGAAGAGAGTATCAACATTTGTATGAGGCGGCGATGTCAAGAGCTGAGGCGGATTGGCTTGTAGGGATGAATGCGACCAGAGCCCTGACATGTAAACATAATGCACAGTTATCATGCGGACGGGTTCAGACGCCGACGTTAGCGCTGATCGCGCAGAGAGAAGAAGAAATCCGTGCATTTAAGCCACAGGCTTATTATGGATTTGAAGCGTTCGGCGCCGGGACTTCATTTATCTGGCAGGACGCGAAGAAAAATACGCGTTCGTTTCAAAAAGAGAAGATTGAACAGTTGGAACAAAAGATGCGCGGTGAGCAAATGATGATCGAACATGTCATTTCGAAGCGGAAAAAAACAACTGCGCCGGCATTGTTTGATCTGAATGAACTTCAGAGAGAAGCGAGCAGAAAGTATCATTTTACTCCGAAAGAGACATTGAATATCATGCAGAGGCTGTATGAGCATTATAAAATATTGACGTATCCGAGAACGGATTCCCGGTATCTGACAGCAGATATTGTACCGACAATTGCGGAACGCCTTCGTTCGTGCGGAGTTGGACCATATCGGAAAACAGCAGCGACCATTTTAAAGAATGGGATCAGAGCAGGAAAACATTTTGTAAATGATCAGAAAGTCAGTGATCATCATGCGATCATACCGACAGAACAGTTTGTGAATCTGGCGGAACTGTCGTTAGAGGAACGTAAAATTTATGATCTTGTTGTAAGGCGTTTTTTTGCCGTTTTGATGTCTCCATATGAATATGAAGAAATGACAGTGCTCGGCAGTGTATCAGGAGAACATTTTCTGAGCCGGACAAACCGTACACTTTCTGCCGGATGGAAAGCAGCCTATGAAGAAGAGTATGAGACTGAAAAAGCAGTTCCGGAAATGAAAGAAGGCCAGAAAATCGCTGTTTTGGTTAAAAAGACAGAAGGCAGAACGAAACCGCCGGTATATTATACGGAAGCGGGTCTCTTGACGGCGATGGAAAAGAGAGGACTCGGCACAGTCGCAACACGGGCGGATATTATCGATAAGCTTTTCGGAACTTTCCTGCTTGAGAAGAAGAATGAGGGAATCCGTACGACGTCGAAAGCAAGACAGCTCTTAAAACTTGTGCCGACGGAGCTGAAACAGCCTGAACTGACAGCTGATTGGGAGAAAAAATTAAATGCGATTTCGGAAGGAAGATTAAAACGCGGTCAGTTTATGAAAGAAATCAAGGATTATACCGGGGAAATCGTTGAAGAAATCAAGGGCTCTGAAGGTAAATTCCATCACGACAATATGACGAATAAAAAATGTCCGAATTGTGGAAAACGACTGCTCAAGGTAAATGGAAAGAAAAGTCGGATGCTTGTCTGCCAGGACCGCGAATGCGGTTATCGGGAGACGATATGTGTGTTGTCAAATGCGAGATGTCCTGTCTGTCATAAAAAAATGGAACTGTGGGGCAAAGGTGAGGATGCATCTTTTATCTGCAGCTGCGGGCATAAGGAAAAAATGTTAAAATTTAAAGAAAGAAGGAGCAGAGAGGGTGCAGGAATCTCGAAAAAGGAAGTTGCACGTTATTTGAAAAAACAGGAAAAAGAGGCGAAAGAGCCGATCAATACAGCATTTGCTGATGCGTTAAAAAATATTAAATTATAAAAGAGCGAAAATGGGAGATTTTGCAGTTGCAGAATCTCCCATTTGCGTTTCTGAATAGGAACCGGCAATTCGCACATTCTAATTTAGCAGGCATAAACTATACTAGATGAAAGTAAAGGAGAGACTATTTTGGAAGCTTATCAACGATGTTCCAGAAAAAAACAATCCGTTTTATTGGATGAACTTCCCCTGGCAATGGCTTATGTACCAATGCAAAGATGGGGAAATTTATATAGTCCTGAAGAAGGATTTCAACGGGCGACGATATTCAGAGACCTGGATTTCCCATTTCATGGAAAAGGGGGCTGCAGAAGATGAGGTATAATAGAAAAGAACTTTTGGATTATATTGATGTCGTCAGTTTTGCAGTTGTCGAGGCAAATCTGTATTTAGATACCCATCCGAATGATGCTGCTGCCATCGAGTATTTTAATAATTATCAGAGGGCAAGAAACCAGGCATTGAAAGAATATGCGAATGCTTTTGGACCGTTAAATCTGGATACAGCAATGTTCGACCGTGGATTTTCCTGGGCAGAGCAAAGCTGGCCATGGCAGTTGGAGGGGTAGAATATGTGGTATTATGAAAAAAGACTGGAATTTCCGGTAAAAATTAAAACGCCGGATGCGAAGCTGGCGCAGACAATTATAACGCAGCTTGGCGGTCCGGATGGAGAACTTGGAGCATCCATGCGGTATTTATCTCAGCGATATGCGATGCCGTATAACAATATTTGCGGGGTTTTGACTGACATTGGAACTGAAGAACTGGCTCATATGGAGATCATTTCTGCGATTGTTCATCAGTTGACGAGAAATCTGTCAATCGAAGAAATTAAGGAATCCGGATTCGATAAGTATTATGTGGATCATACGACAGGTATCTTTCCACAGTCTGCAGGAAGTGAAGCATTTACAGCAAAATTTTTCCAATCGGCCGGTGATCCGATTACGGATCTGACGGAAGATCTGGCTGCAGAACAAAAAGCAAGAACGACGTACGATAACCTGCTGCGTCTGATTGAAGATCCAGATGTCAAAGAGCCGATCAAATTCCTCCGTCAGAGGGAATTAGTGCATTTCCAGAGATTTGGTGAATCTCTGCGAATTGTACAGGATCATCTGGATTCCAGGAATTTTTATGCATTTAATCCGGCATTTGACTGTGCGGGATCTGTAGAAAGAAAACAGAATCAACAGGGAAACTGCGGATGTAGGTCATAACAAAGTATCTGCTTTTAGCACTTACGGAAAACAGAAGGGAGCCATTGTAAATTAGATGAGTAAGCATCTATTTATGGAACAATGGTTCTCTTTTGTATTATTTAACAAAAAAACAGAAAAAGAATCTTCTATATAGACAAAAATGCACAAATGTCATAAAATAAAAGTGACAAAACCGACAAATAGAACAAAAATAATGACAAAAGTGACTATGTCTTAAAATAAAAGTGACAAAACTGACACTTCATTTAGTTGAGAATGAAGGTTGTTTTGCATATAATTTAGATAAAGGGGAAGATGATTATAATGTCAAAGCAATCCGGATTAACAAAAAGACAAAAAACAATCATTCAAATGCTTGCACAATTTACTTTCAGCAATCCTGTAACAGTTCAGGTTATTTCTGAAAAGTTAAAACTCAGTTCAAGAACCATACTTCGGGAACTTCCGAAAATCGAAGAGTGGATGGAGGAAAATGATTTTCATATGATCAGAAAGCCCAGGGTCGGTATATATATCGATGAGGATGCATCCAACCGGGCGCTGATCCTTGAGTTAGTGAAAGCTGACCGAACGAAACGCTCAACGATGGAAAAAGAAGAAAGACTTTGCCGCATCAAACATGAGATTCTCGCGGCTCAGGAACCATTGAAGTTTTTTTTCTTCACTTCCAAATTTGAAATTTCCGAAGGAACTCTTTCCAGCGATCTGGAAGAAGTTGAAAAGTGGATGAATACATACGGACTATCTCTTGTGAGGAGAAAAGGTCTGGGGATTTATTGGACAGGAAGCGAGCAGGATTACAGACAGGCAGCTGTTGCGCTGATCAATATGGAACTGTCGCAGGAGGCAGCAGATGCATCCGGCAGCAGTAATCGTGACAGACATGCTGATCTGCCCTTGTTCTCCTTATATTATTCTGAAGAGATGATGTCATCAACCAGAGATCTTATCCGTTCAGTGGAGCAAAATTTGAAAACAAGATATACAGACAATTCATTTTTACGTATGAGCCTGATTCTTCTTGTAACGATGAAGCGAATGCAAATGGGATTTTTAATTGAAGATTTTGTGTCGGATGTGGAAATCCTGATGCGTTATCCGGAATATCAGGCCGCAACTTGGATTGCCAGTACGATGGAAGTGAAATTAAATGTGACGATATCGCCGGAAGAGATTGCTTTTGTTACGATGCAGCTGCTCAGTGCAAAAATCTGGAAGCCGCAGATGGAAGATAAGTATGAAACAGAAAATATTAAAAACCGGCAGATCGTGATTCACATGATTTTGAAAGTGGAACAGCTGTTGGATATGGAATTTCTGGATGACAGGATGCTGATTGATGGATTATGCAACCATATAGGACCGGCAATCAGCCGGATGAAGATGCATGTTCATATTGAAAATAATAACGTGAACATGTTGAAAGAAAAGTACAGTCATATATTTGAAGCGGTTAAGATTGCTTCGAATATATTGAAAGAAGAGACACATGTTGACACGATTGATGATGAAGAACTAGGTTTTATTGCCCTGCATTTTTGTGCAGCAGCAGAAAAGCAGAAGGCAGAGAGAAGCAAAGTTTCCGTTGTCGTTGCCTGCCCCAATGGAATTGGAACATCGCATATGCTGGCGGTACATATTCAAAAGGCATTTCCGGAAATCGTTGTCCGGAAAGTGATTTCCGCCTCGACAGTGGATAAACAATATCTGATTGATGAGGGGATCGATCTGGTTGTATCAACGCTGCAGCTGGATATTGATTTTCCACATGTATGTGTGAATCCGGTTCTATTGCAGAATGATCAGATGGTGATCAAAAATGCGATCAAGGACTTGAAAAAAGTCAAGGTGGAATGGAAAGAAAAGATGTTCCCCAAAAAACATGTTCGAAGGAACGAAATTGCTTATTTCGTGACATTAGGGGAAGAAATCCTTCAGGTGATTGAAAATATTAAAATTTCATCGGTCGATTCGGTGGCAGATAAAGATGAACTGATCGTAGAGGCGAGTCATTTGTTTGCGAGAAATGACCAATATGCTGAAGTGATCGAACGTGGAATCCGGGAGCGGGAAAAACTGGCGGGAACGTATGTTTCGACTTTTCAGATGCTGTTTTTGCATTGCAAAACAAAGGCAGTGACACATTGTCGGTTTGGCTATATTTCTCTGAAAAATCCGCTTGTTCTAGAAGAAGGCGTGATTTTGGGGGCAATCGTAATGCTGATACCGGATGATCCGGATGAACAGAGGGTTTATCAGGAAGTTATGAGCGAAGTCAGTGGCACTATGGCAGAAAACGAAATGGTCATCGTTGATCTGATCAACAAAAAGCGAAACGATGTTTCGTTCGAACTCGAAAAGGGTTTGGGTAACTATTATCAACGTATTATGAAAGGATATGGAGAGTAAAATGAAAAACGCTATTCAAAAAATGGGTAAAGTTTTATCCGGTATGGTAATGCCTAATATTGGCGCGTTTATTGCTTGGGGATTTTTAACGGCTATTTTCTTAAGTCCGGGCGGATGGTTCCCAAATGAAAATATCGTAAGTATTCAGCCGTTTATGTTACATTTTCTGATTCCTGTGCTGATCGCATATACAGGCGGTAAGATGATGGGCGGCGACCGAGGAGGCGTTATGGGCGCCATCAGTATCATGGGATGCGTTGCCGGTGTTGCTACATATGATACAGGCGGCGGAATCATCGTTGGACAACCAATGTTAATGGGCGCTATGATCATGGGTCCTGTTGCAGGTATTCTGATCAAGAAATTTGATGAAGCAATGGATGGACATATGCCTGCAGGTTTTGAGATGTTGATCAACAACTTCTCTGTTGGTATTTTTGGTATGATCCTTGCGATTATCGGTTACTATCTGATCGGACCGTTTATGACTGCAATTTTAACGGTATTATCTGCAGGTGTTGACGTTTTAGTAAACAATCATCTGCTTCCGCTGGCAGCCATCTTTATCGAACCTGCTAAAGTATTGTTCTTGAACAATGCGATCAACCATGGTATCTTTACACCGATTGGTCTGGAACAGGCAACAGAACTTGGTAAATCGATTATGTACATGCTGGAACCGAACCCAGGTCCAGGTCTTGGATTATTACTTGCTTATATGTTCTTCTGTCCGGACAAAACAACAAAAGATTCTGCACCGGGTGCGATCATTGTACAATTTTTGGGTGGTATTCATGAAATCTATTTCCCATATATCCTTATGAATCCGGCAGTTATTATTGGACCGATCGCAGGTAATATTTGTGCAATCTTATTCTCAAGTATTTTTGATCTTGGTTTGGTATCAACTGCATCGCCTGGTTCCATTATCGCATTCTTATCAATGGCGCCAAAAGGACAGACTCTATTAGTATTAATTGATGTTGTGATTGCAGCAGGTGTATCATTCTTAGTATCTTCACCGATTGTTAAGATGGCAGGTACAAAAGGAAGCTTAGAAGAAGCACAGGCAGCAAATGCAGCAGCAAAAGCAGCATCGAAAGGCCAGACAGCAGCAGCAGTAGCAAATAGCGCACCGAAAAAAGCAGATGAAATTAAAAAGATCGTTTTCGCATGTGATGCTGGTATGGGATCTTCTGCAATGGGTGCAACAAAATTCCGTAACAGAATTAAGGCAGAACGTCCGGATGTTACAGTTATCAATACATCCGTAGATAATATTCCTGCAGATTGTGATGTAGCAGTTGTACAGACCATTTTAGTAGATCGTGCAATTCAATCTGCCCCACAGGCTCAGATGGTAACAATTGGAAACTTCTTGGCAGACCCTGCATTAGATGCACTGTATAAACAGGTGACATCCGTTGCAGGAGATGCAGCTCCAGCAGCAGAAGAGACTGCTCCAGCAGCAGAAGCAGCTCCGGCAAATGAAAAGATTTTAGTGGAAGAGGGTATTAAAACCGGATTAAAATCCGTATCAAAAGTAGAAGCGATCAAAGCCGCTGGTAAATTATTAAATGAATTAGGATATGTTGACGAAGAATACATTCCTGCTATGGTAAAACGTGATGAGATCGCTTCCGTTTATATGGGTCTTGGTATTGCAATTCCTCATGGCACAACGGATGCAAAAAATAAAGTTAAGAAGAGCGGTATCGTAGTTCTTCAGTATCCGGATGGTGTTGACTTTGATGGTGAAAAGGCTCAATTAGTAATCGGTATTGCCGGTGTTGGTGATGAACATCTTGCGATCTTAGGTAAGATTACAGAGGCTTTGGATGATGAAAAATTATTAGAAACATTAAAGACAACAGACGATGTAAATATGATCCTCAAAACTTTTAAATAGAAACGCTTAATATTCCCGGCTGTTTTCGGCCGGGAAACACAAAAAAGGAGTAATAAATTATGAAAAAAGCTATTCAGATCGGAGCCGGCAATATTGGACGTGGTTTTATTGGTGGATTATTATCAGACGCAGGCTATCACGTAGTGTTTGCTGACGTTAACGAAGCAGTGATTAACAAGATCAATGAAGATGGACAATATACGATCCATGTGATGGATGTTGAAAGCAGCGAAGAAGTAATTACAAATATCAGTGGCATCAGTTCCGCAGGACCGGAAATGATCGATGCAGTTGTTGAAGCAGAATTTATTACGACCGCAGTTGGCCTTAGAATTCTTCCGATCATCGCGCCATCCATCGCTCAGGGGATTGAAAAAAGAGCGGCACAGGGTGTCAACGAATATTTGAATATCGTTGCGTGCGAAAATGCGATCCGAGGCACTTCTCAGCTGAAAGCATCTGTTTATGAAAAACTTTCAGACGAAGGAAAAGCTTATGCAGATCAGTATGTCGGATTCGCTGATTGTTCGGTAGACCGAATCGTTCCTCCTGTAAAATGCGATAACCCGATCGATGTTGTGGTAGAAGCATATTATGAATGGAATGTAGAGGAAGCTGCATTAAAGGGACCGATTCCGGAAATTAAGGGAATGAACCTGGCAGGAAACCTGGAAGCGTATATTGAAAGAAAATTATTTACATTAAATACCGGTCATTGTATTACCGCATATCTTGGATGTTTAAAAGGCTATTCTACGATTGACGAAGCCATTGCAGATGAAGAAATTTATAAGATTGTAAAAGGCGCAATGACAGAAAGTGGAATGGGTCTTGTGAAAAAGCATGGTTTAGATAAAGAAGCTCACTTAAAATATATCGATAAGATCATCGGACGTTTCAACAACCCATATCTGAAAGACGATGTCTTACGAGTAGGAAGAGATCCGCTTCGTAAATTATCACCGACAGACCGTCTCGCAAATCCTACATTAACAGCAGCAGGATATGGACTTCCGGTTGATAATCTTCTGATCGGTATTGCAGCAGCGCTTCATTACAAAGATGACCAGAACTTCACAGATAAACTCAATGAATTGGGTATCAGAGGATTCTTAAAAGAATTTTCCGGTATCACAGATGAAGCAATGTTAGATAAAATTGAAGAAAACTATGCAAAACTAGCTTAATTAGTTTTGATATTCTCCTTGACCTACAAGAAAAGCCCGTTCTGACCGGAAAATTTCCGGCAGGACGGGCTTTTGCCATAAAGATGTTAATGGACTGCTCCAGGATTTTTTTCTTTCAACAGTGCCAATAATCCCTCTTGTGGACACAGAAAGGTTCCGAGCGGGTTGACCGTGGAGGTGTTGGGACCGTGATAATCCGTACCCCCGGTTAAGAAAAGGTTGTATTCCCGGGCAATGGATAGAATCTGTTCCCTATCTGAGTCTGTATTTCTTGGATGATTGTATTCAATTCCCTTGATCAGGCCTTCTTTTGCAAGTTTGGCCGTCAGCTTAAGAGAATCGTATTCCCCAGGATGGGCGATAACAGGAATTCCTCCGGCACGGTCAATCAGATCCAGTGCCTCATAGACATTTGGATATGGAATCTTAATATAGCGGGAGCTTTTGCTTCCGGCTTCCCGTTTAAAAAAATCTCCGATCAGATCTTTTGTAAATCCGCGTTCCCAAAGCGGAAACATCATGTGTGGATTATAGATAGAAGCACTTTCACGGGCAGCCTTTTCAAACTCGTAAAGATCAATACCAAAATCCTTTGACAGAGAACGGCACATTTCATACTTAATCTGAAAACGCGACTCCAATACAGGATCCAGAAATTCCTGGAATGCAAAGAGATCCCCCGGATAATAGCATAAAATGTGGACAGGACGCCCGGTTTCATAATCTCTGGTGGAAAATTCTACGCCTGGGATGATATTTATTCCAATGTGTTTTCCGTAGCTGATGGCAGTGATCAGACCGGCAACGGTATCATGATCCGTAATTGCCATATAATCGAGGCCAATGCGTTTTCCGTAATCGATCAGATCTTTTACGGAAAAATATCCATCCGAAAGATTCGTATGTGTATGTAAATCTGCTTTCATAATGGCTCCTTTTTATCAAATAATAAAATTCATTGTTCATCACTGTGTCATAATATCAATATCATTTTCTCCGGTAGTCTGTATTTCTACAACAACTTTGTGCGGAAGGCAGACAATCGATTCTCCGGATTGAGAAATTGCTTTATGGTTGACGCAGATTTGATCCGGGCAGTTAGCTTCTTTCATAGAAACAGCCCCATCTTTGATCATGACTACATTTTCGCCGCCAGTCAGCGGTACTTCAAGCTCCTGATCTTTTGAGAGTGATTCTCGAAGCACTTCTTGCTGATCTACTGTAACAACTACGATATCTCCGGTCTGAGATGTCAAATGTAAGATGGCACTTCCTGCAAGGGCTATGATAAGAAAGATTGCGATGAGAAGAACATCTTTTTTCTTCATACGCGGACCTCGATCTGATCCAATACTTTGCCGATGCTGTCATAAATACAAAGTTCTGCCTGCTTGTCTCTGGAAGTGGCATCGCGGTTGATCAAAATGAGATGCTTTCCATGGAAATAATCGATGAGACCTGCGGCCGGATATACAACAAGTGATGTACCGCCGATGATAAGTGTATCAGCTTGTGCGATCGCATGTACCGCACCGGAAAGAGTTGCATTGTCCAAACCCTCCTCATATAATACGACATCCGGTTTGATCAAGCCGCCGCATTCACAGTAAGGAACACCTTTGGCATTTTTCACTTCTTCAAGACTATGGAATTTATGGCATTTGGTGCAATAATTTCTCAATACGCTTCCGTGCAGTTCATATACTTTCTGACTTCCGGCGGTCTGGTGAAGTCCGTCAATATTTTGGGTTACAACAGCCAACAGCTTCCCGGCTTTTTCCAATTCAGCCAGCTTGTAATGAGCTTTGTTTGGTTTGGCATCCGGATAGAGCATCCGGTCTTTATAAAATTCATAAAATTCTTCTGTTTTATGCCAGAAAAAAGTGGCGCTGATGATCGTTTCCGGCGGATATTTGTAGGTCTGGTTGTATAAGCCGTCAGTACTTCGAAAATCCGGAATGTTACTTTCGGTTGAAACACCTGCACCGCCAAAAAATACAATATTGCTGCTTTCGTCAATGATTTCCTGTAATTTTTTTATTTGCTGATTCATGATCATTCCTCCTTATCAGATGGGAATCTTTTCAGATAATTCCATTGTATCAGAGTGCTTTTGTGATGTCAAAAATCCGGAAGGGCGCATAATCTATATCAGAGGGAAGATATGGAGGAGCTTATGGAAACAGCATTGTCTCTGAAAGACATTTCTTACACCTATCAGACGTTGCAGGGAGAAACGAAATCACTGGAACATTTGTCTTTTTCCGTTGAACCGGGTGAATTTGCTGTGATTGTCGGTCCGAGCGGATGTGGAAAAACAACATTGCTTAATATTATTGCCGGGTTGTTAACAGATTATACCGGCCAGATTGATGTGCCGAAACCAATCGGATATATGTTTCAGAAAGATCAGCTTCTGGAATGGAGGTCAATCTATAAAAACGTTGTATTGGGACTTGAGATCAAGCAGCAGATGAATCAGGAAAATATTTGTAAGATTAACCGCATGCTGAAACGGTATGGGCTGGAAGAATTTAAACATTCTTATCCGAGGCAGTTGTCCGGAGGGATGCGGCAGAGAGCTGCGCTTGTCAGGACGCTGGCGCTTTCGCCGAAACTGCTGTTGCTGGATGAGCCGTTTTCCGCGCTGGATGCGCAGACGAGGATACAGGTTTCCAATGACATTGGTTCCATTATTAAAGAAGAACAAATGACGACAGTGATGGTAACACACGATCTGGCAGAAGCAATCAGTATGGCGGATAAGGTGATCGTGCTAAGCCGACGACCGGGGCATGTGATACGGCAGATGGAAATTTTATTTCATGGAACAAATCTGACTCCGGAAACGAGACGGAACCAGCCGGAGTTTAAAGATTATTTTCAGGAAATATGGAGGGAAATTCATGAAAATGACATCGAAAAGTCATGAGGCATTTGTAAAGCAGTACAGGAGACAGCAGCATAAAATCAAAGCATGTCAGATCATTCTATTTGTAAGTGTGTTAACTTTATGGGAGACGGGAACAAGAAATGGATGGCTGAACGGATTTATTTTCAGCAGCCCAAGCAGAATTCTGGAAACAGCTGTCAATATGGCACGGGACGGATCACTTTTTTATCACATTGGGATCACACTTCTGGAAACCATTGGAAGTTTTTTGCTTATCACGGTCTTAAGCATTGCTGTAGCGATGATTCTCTGGTGGATTCCGATGTTAGCAAAAATTTTGGAACCTTTTTTTGTTCTGCTTAATAGCCTGCCGAAATCAGCGCTTGCACCGATTTTGATCGTATGGCTTGGAAATAATATGAAAACAATTATTATCACGGCGATTTCGATCGCAGTATTTGGCAGTATTATCAATCTGCATACCGGATTTATGGAGGCAGATGAAGATCAGATAAAGCTGATACGAATTTTGGGTGGAAATAAAATTCATTGTTTGAAATATATTATTGTTCCGGGAAGTATTCCTCTGATCGTCAGTACGATGAAAGTTAATATCGGTTTAGCACTCGTGGGCGTGATCATCGGAGAATTTCTGGCGGCAAAGGCCGGACTCGGTTATCTGATTATTTATGGAAGCCAGGTTTTTAAACTGGATTGGGTAATGCTGTCGATTTTTATCTTGTGTATTATAGCAATGGTACTTTACAAGATATTGAATATATTGGAAAAATATGCTGAAAAAAATATATAGAAAGACAGGAAGATGGTGCCGTAAGACACAGTCTTCTTTTCTTTTGTTTATTGGTTCTGTTTTGCATCAGAAATGAATAAAATATCACAATGTATTCCCATGATCAGGAATCATGATTTGACAAAAAAATCTTCCTTTGCTATAATCTATAATGATTTTAACTTAAAACAGTTGTTTCGGATAAGGTCATCAGGACCTTTGTTTTTTATTCAGAAATGAAAGACGGGAGACGGAATTTTTCATAAATTGCGACGATGAACTGTTTAAAAATTAGAAAGGATGGATTTTTATGCTGAAAGAAATGCCAAATAAATTCTCAGAAGTTACACCGGAGATTAAAAAACTTGCCGAGAAGTGTTCGGTACCGATCGATCCTTCTTTATATGAACGTTATGCGGTTAAAAGAGGTTTGCGTGAAGATACCGGTGAAGGTGTTCTGGTTGGGCTGACTGAGATTTCAAAAGTTGTTTCTTATGTGATCGAAGATCGTGCGATGATTCCGTGTCCGGGCAGACTTTATTTTCGTGGGATCAATATTGAAGATCTGGTAAATGGATTTATTGCAGAAAAGCGTTTTGGATTTGAAGAAGTTACATATCTGCTTTTGTTTGGAGAGCTTCCAACAGAAGATGAATTAAAAGAACTTACGGATATTCTTGCTGAATATCGTCAGCTGCCTACAAACTTTGTACGAGATATTATTATGAAGGCTCCGAGCCGTGATATGATGAATACGCTTGCGCGAAGCGTTTTGACTTTATTTTCTTATGATGATTATGCCAGCGATATTTCGATTCCGAATGTACTGCGTCAGAGCCTGCAGTTAATTGCGCTATTCCCTGTTCTTGCCATTTATGGATATCAGGCATATTCGCATTATCACAATGGGGACAGTCTGTTTATACATAAGCCGCAGGCGAATTTATCGACAGCGGAAAATATTCTCTATCTGTTAAGACCGGATAATAAATATACAGAATTAGAAGCAAGAATTTTAGATCTTTGCCTTGTTTTGCATGCAGAGCATGGCGGTGGTAATAACTCTACTTTTACGACGCATGTCGTTACTTCTTCGGGAACGGATACATATTCGGCAATCGCAGCTGCCCTTGCATCTCTACGCGGACCAAAGCATGGCGGAGCAAATATCAAAGTGATGCAGATGTTCGAAGATATTAAAGCACATATTAAGGATTGGACAGATGAGGAAGAAGTTCGGCAGTATTTGCGGAAAATACTAAATAAAGAAGCATTTGACGGGGCAGGATTAATCTATGGTATGGGACATGCGATCTATTCCATTTCTGATCCTCGTGCAGCGGCATTAGAGGGATTTGTGAAAAAACTTGCAGATGAAAAAGGATTGCAGGAAGAGTATGCGCTTTATTCTCTTGTTGAGAAGATTGCGCCGGATGAAATTAAGGCAAAAAGAAAATCTGCACGTGAAGTCAGCGCAAATGTTGATTTTTACAGTGGATTTGTGTATCGTATGCTGGGGCTTCCTGCGGAACTCTATACACCGATTTTTGCGATCGCAAGAATTTCCGGTTGGAGCGCACATCGTTTGGAAGAATTAGTCAGCGGCGGTAAGATCATCCGACCGGCATATGCAAATGTTGCAAAACCGATTCCGTATATTCCGATCAAGGATCGTACGAAAAAAAGTGAAAAAAAGAAAAAAGAAGTAAAAAAAGAAGAAAAATAGTATGATTTTTAAAAACCCTGATTCGAAAAGTGATTTATACTGGAATCAGGGTTTTTCTCGTGTTATTATGAAGTCACTATGAGATTTTGGAGAAGGAGGGATCCGAAATGCAGACAAAGACATATAAAATAGAATCTAAAATGGATGAACTGGGTCTGTCTGTTTTGGTGGGGGTACCGGAATCAGACCACAGGATTGGGATCGTTCAGATATCACATGGTATGGAAGAACATAAAGAACGATATCTTCCCTTTATGGAGTATTTATGTGAACGGGGTTATGTATGCGTGATCCATGATCACAGAGGACATGGGGAAAGTGTATTTTCCAGGATGGATTACGGATATTTTTATGAAAACGGGAAAGAGGCAATTGTTGAGGATGTTCATCAGATTACCCGTTGGATTAAAGAAAAATATCCATCTTTACCGCTCTATTTGTTTGGGCACAGTATGGGCTCTCTGATCGTACGCTGCTATGCGAAAAAATATGATGATGAGATTTCCGGTCTGATTATCTGTGGAAGTCCGAGTAATCAAAAGGCGGTCGGACTGGCTATTTTTCTTTGCAAAATATTGATCAGAGTGAGAGGGGATCATGCATCAGGAAGATTAATGGAAAAACTTGCTTTTCGCTCGTATCTGTCCGGCATCAAAGACGTGCAGTCACCGCATGACTGGCTTTCCTATAACCGCGAAAACGTCAGACGTTATGATGAAGATCCCTTGTGCGGGCATACATTTTGCCTGAATGGGTTTTTAAACTTGTTTTTACTCGTGAAAGAGACTTATAGTATGAAAGGATGGCAGATGAAACATCCGGATCTCCCGGTATTTTTCCTTTCCGGAGCGGAAGATCCATGTATGGAAAGCAAAGAATCTTTTGAGGATTCTGTCCGCTTTATGCGAAAAGTGGGATATATGGATACAAAAGCAAAGATTTATCCGAATATGCGTCATGAAATTTTAAATGAAACCGGGAATCAGCAGGTATATAAAGATGTCTTGACTTTGTTAAGGCGATGGTCAAAGAAAGGATAAAACAAAGATGGTTTATTTTGATAATGCAGCAACAACGATGAAAAAACCGGAGACTGTGATCCAGGCAGTTGTGAATGCGATGCAGACGATGGGGAATAGCTCCAGAGGTACGCATGAAAGTTCTATGAATGCCTCCAGGATGATTTTTGAGGTTCGCATGAAACTCGATCAATTTTTTCATGGATATGGCGCGGATCATGTTGTTTTTACCTGTAATTCAACCGAAGCGTTAAATATTGCGATCCGCGGGGCAATTCCGGAACATGCGCATGTGATCTCTACGGATCTTGAACATAATTCCGTGCTTCGCCCGCTATATGAGTTGAGGGATCATGCGGGAGTGCATCTGGATTTTGTGAAAGCTGATACAGCAGGGAATATCGATTACGATGCATTTGAAATGCTCATCCGGCCGGATACAAAGGCAATCGTTTGTACCCATGCTTCTAATTTGACCGGTCTTGTATTGGATCTTGAAAGGATAGGAGCAATAGCAAAGAAATATCAGCTTATTTTTATTGTAGATGCTTCACAGTCTGCCGGGGTGATTCCGATCAATATGAAAAAAATGAATATCGATCTGTTATGTTTTACCGGTCATAAAGGGCTGATGGGGCCTCAGGGAACCGGTGGCTTGTGTATTTCCGACCGGGTGGATGTCCGGCCGTGGAAAGTGGGTGGAACCGGAGTTCAGAGTTATCTGGAAACACAGCCGGAAGAACTGCCGGTCCGTCTGGAAGCAGGGACATTAAATGGACATGGAATTGCAGGACTATCTGCTGCCATTGACTATATTGAAGAGATTGGGATCGATGTTATTCATGAAAAAGAACAGATGCTGATGAAGCGGTTTTACGATGGGATAAAGGATCTTCCGGGAGTAACGGTATACGGAGATCAGGAAAAAGAAAAGACAGCCATTATAGCATTAAATGTTGGAGGAGAGGATTCTGGAAAGATTTCAGATATCCTGTCATATGAGTATGGAATTTCCACGCGGCCCGGCGCCCACTGCGCACCGAGAATGCATCAGGCATTAGGAACGGTATCACAGGGGGCGGTAAGGTTTAGCTTCTCCTATTTTAATACAGCACAGGAAGTGGATGAAGCGGTGAAAGCGATGGAAGAAATCTGCAGTAAAAGATTCGTTTAAAATTTTATATGATAAGCTCCGTCTTATGTACAGAAGTGCATGTGCCGGAGCTTTTTATATGATAGGAAAGTATGGTGTTGGAACAAAAGCAATGCTTAAGTACTGCACATGATCAGCATTTTTTTCAATTCTTTTGCCGCAAAACTTAATGGACGGTTTTCATTTTCTACAAAATAAATCTGTCGCTTTGGAATCGCTTCTTTTGTATTGATCTGGAAAACATCGCCTTTTTCCAGCGCTTCATCGGCAAAGATTTCCGGTACAAAGCCAATTCCAAGATTGTACTTGATCATAGGAACGAGCTGCGCGGTTGTTGATGCAATATTGTCAATCGAAAAGACAAGATGATTATCATAAAAGACTTTTTCATAAAAAGAATACATCGTCGTGTTTTTTCCAAGACAGACAAAGGGATATTTTTTCAGATCTTTCAGCGAGATTTCCGTATCTTTTAAGTGTTCATAGGCGTATCCGCAGATAAGTTTGTCAGAAAAATCACGAAGCCGGTATGCAATTGCCGGTTTTTCAATGTGAACCGGAGAAGTTGCCAGAGCAAAATCAATGAGCCCGTGATTGACGGCATCGATGGACTGAATCGTGGAATTATTTAAAATCTGGATCCGAATGGATGGATACTTATTGCGGAAGTGATTTAAAACAGGAAAAAATGTCTGTAATGCACTTTCACTGCCGCTGATCGAAATATTTCCCTGATCAAATTTGACGGAACGCAGCAGTTCGTTTTCCGCGGATTGTATCTGCTCTACGGCAAATTTAATGCGGGAATACAATTGCGTCCCCTCTGCGGTGAGCGTGATGCCTCGATTGGATCGTGTCATCAGCTTACAGCCCAATTCATATTCGAGTAATTTCATGGTCCTTGAAACATTTGGCTGATTGTTGTGCAGAATTTGAGCTGCTTTTGTCAGGTTTTTATACCTTGCAACATAATAAAAAATTTTGTAATATTCGTAATTAATATCCATATGTTTTTACTCCATTTTGATTAAATTTCTTCAAATATTATAGCACATTTTCATTGATATATCAAAAATATATGTATACCATATATATTATATATTTTAAATCTTAAAAAAATGGGAGTATGATAAATCCCATAAAATGAAAGGAGGGGAAAATATGGATGCCCTTGTGGAGAGTTTGATCGAAGAATTGAATTGTGAGACTGTCTTTACAATTCCCATTGCGGGTGGAATACCGATCATGGAATCTGTTGTTGTCAGCTGGATCATTATGGCTGCAGTGATTCTTATTTGTATTCTCAGTACACGTCATTTAAAAGTGGATCATCCGGGACGCGGACAGCTGATATTGGAAACGATCGTTTCCGGCGGCTGGAACTTCTTTAAAGGCAATCTTGGAGAAGCAGGCGCTTGCTATATTCCATATTTAATGGCAGTTACCGTTTACATTGGTATTTCCAATCTGATCGGCATTGTCGGTTTCAAACCGCCGACCAAAGATTTAAATGTAACGGCGGCACTTGCAATCATGAGCATTATCCTGATTGAAGTTTCAGGATTCCGCAAGAAAGGCTGTAAAGGATGGTTAAAGAGTTTTGCTGAACCAATGCCGGTGATCCTTCCAATTAATATTTTGGAAATTTTTATCAAACCATTATCGTTATGTATGCGACTGTTTGGTAATGTACTTGGAGCATTTGTTATCATGGAATTGCTGAAACTGGTAGTTCCTATGGTAGTTCCAGCGGTATTCAGCTGTTATTTCGACATCTTTGACGGTTTATTACAGGCATATGTGTTTGTATTTTTAACTTCGTTATTTATGAAAGAGGCTATGGAATAATAACCGGAAATGAATGAAAAAAAGAAAATTTA
>DVKZ01000029.1 GCA_018715775.1 Candidatus Fimousia stercorigallinarum
ACATAAATACGTATAGATTAATGTAACCGCAATCTGCTCCATATCATGTTGCAAATCTTGATATTGGGCACAAAATTGTGAATAACATCTCATATACTGCTTTGCGTCCATCTTTGAAATCACTTCAAAAGACCGATCAAGTCGTTTGAACCATTGCTTTTGCAACGGCTCCAGTGTTTCGAAGATATCTTTTAATCTATGCATCCATTCTATAAATTCACAGTAAGAAACATGATATCGTTCGATTTTCTTTTTCAGATCAGAGACTGCAAGCGGTGTCTGATATCGTTCGATCAGATCATCCAATTCAAATATCTTATTTTTTTGGATTCGGCGCTGTGCATCGTGGGCAAATGTAAGAGCAATTGCAAGTCGATCATGTATGTTAATCGATTCCATTTGCAGTAAATGAAACAAAAAATCACGCATTTCCTCTAATTTTGTAAAAAAGAAAAAATCAAAATCTTCGATCTCTTCCATTTTATTATCTTCTTTATAATAAAAAGACAGCTTCTGCTTCTGTCCAAGGATCAATCTGCACGCCTCCGGGCAAGAAAGAGACAAAGAAATTTCCCTTATATTCTCAAATTCTTCAATATGTCTCGGATAAGTCCGGCAGGTCTGACAAAGACTCTGTTTGCCAAGTTCCCGGTAAATGTCACAAAGCTGGTCATCATTTAAAAACGCACAACGACGATCATACTGGTCAAAACACCCGTCCTCCCATCGAATACAGTTTTTTAAACGGTTTCCGAAACTTCCCGTCACTTTCTGATATTTCTTTAGCGACTCCTTGTCGATCATGATCTGCCAGCCTGCACAGCAGGTATCTTCACAGCGCCCGGCAATACATGAAAATTTCGGATAATAATCCGGATATACATATTCCATCATTTTCTCTCCATTCTTAATCATTTTGTATCTATCATAGCATAAAATATTTCAATTTCGTTACATGTATTTATAAAAATACATTTATTTGTTACAAAAGTGTTGCATTTTGTTTCTTTTCTGTTATAATATAGTCCATGAGGGAAACAAAGCTATATAAAAAGGAGATTACTATGAAAAAGTTACAGCAAAAATTACTTTTAGCATTTATGATATTATCGATTGTGATCAGCGGAATCATGGTTCCTGCAAAAGATACACAGGCAGCAACAAAAAAAGTTTATCTTGGAAAATACACTTTAACCGCTTATTGCCCATGTAAAAAATGCAGCGGTTCAAACGGAAAGAAAACAGCAAGTGGAAAAACAGCAAAGCAGGGTCGTACGATCGCTGTTGATAAAAAGAAGATCAAATTAGGAACAAAGATTCGGATCAACGGAAAAACATATACTGCTGAAGATACTGGTGGAGCAGTAAAAGGTAAACGTATTGACGTTTATTTTAATTCACATAAAAAAGCATTGAAATTTGGTAAGAAAACAAATGTAAAAGTTTATAAAATCGTTAAAAAGTAAATCTTTTCTCATATTCAAAAAAATTGCGGGAACACGGATCATCATTCGTGTTCCCGCGATTTTTATTTTCCTGCCAGATAAGTGATAATATCTGCGCATCCTTCTATACCAAATTCCGAGCTATCCAGTGTCAGGTGATAATTTGAAGCATTTCCCCATATCTGATCCGTATAATAGCGATAATGAGTCTTTCTCTTTTTATCTTTGTCCCTTAAATGTTTTTCAATATTTTTGACTGGATCTCCGTATACTTCGACTGCCCGTTTTTTTCGGCTTTCCAAATCCCCATGAATGAAGACATTCAGACAATCATCCCGTTCTCTGAGAATATAATCCGAACACCGGCCAACGATCACACAATTTCCTGTCTGAGCAAGATATAAAATCAGTTCTCTCTGCTTTTGCCACAGAAAATCCGGCAGGGAAAAGCTGTTAAATCCCATTCCCATATAGCCATAATTGAAAAAATAACTTCCACGTGCGCTTTCCCCATGATTTTTAATATACTCCGGATTCAATCCTGTTGCTTCCGCAACAGTACTGATGATCGCCTGATCATAAAACTGATAGCCGAGTTTTTCTGCCGTTAATTTTGCGATATCACGCCCGCCGCTTCCGTATTCACGGCTGATCGTAACGATTCTTTTCATATCACATGCCTCCTTTCATTATTTTAAATTCCCTGCTGCCATTATTAAAAATCTTAACAGATTCTCGGAAGAAGCTCTCCTCCCGGCTGCGGCAGCAGTGTTTCCGCGCCAATTTCTGTCGTAACAACTACTTTTCCAGGCATAGACTCTGTAATCTCACCGATCACTGCTGCATTCTTTGAATACTTCCCTTTATGAAGCGTCTCCACCAAGGTATCTGCCTGTTCTGCCGGAGCGATCACAACGAGCGTTCCTTCATTCGCCAAATACAACGGATCCAGCCCAAGCATGCCGCAGACTCCGCTGACCGCAGGATCAACTGGAATTGCAGAAGAATCCAGCTTTACCCCGACATTACTTTCCGCTGCAATTTCATATAAGACCGTTCCGACACCGCCACGCGTAGCGTCACGGATAACATGAATATCCTTTGTCGTTTCCAACATCATCTCTACTGTTCCCCAAAGAGGTGCGCAGTCACTCTGGATATCCGCTTCAATACCGAGATTTTCCCTTGCGAGCAGGATCGTACATCCGTGCCGTCCGATATCACCGGTTACAATGATCTTATCCCCTGGCTTTGCAAATGCTCCGGAAGTGCTGACACCGTCAACGATCTTCCCAATCCCGGTAGTCGTAATAAACAAGTGATCAACTTGTCCTCTGCCGGCAACTTTCGTATCTCCGGCTACGATCTTTACCCCTGCTTCTTTTGCTGTTTTTTCCATATAAGAAGCGATCTCCTCCAGTTTATCCATAGAAAATCCTTCTTCAATAATAAAAGAACAGGTCATATACAATGGTTTTGCTCCCATGCAGGCCAGATCATTAACGGTTCCGCAGATGCTGAGTTTTCCGATATTTCCGCCATTAAATTCATAAGGAGAGACGATGAAACCATCCGTAGACATAGCGATCTTTCCGTTAACCTCCAATACCGCCGCATCATCGGCCGTAAACTGTGGATTTGAAAAATGGGCTTTAAATACCTGATCAATAAGTTCTGATGTCTGCTTTCCCCCTGCACCATGTGCCAAAGTCACTATTTTTCCTGATTTCACTTTCATTTCCTCCATTTATTCCATTCCATATTGATAATAGGCAGAACAGCTTCCTTCGTTCGAAACCATACATGCACCAATCGGATGCTGCGGGGTACAGCCCCGGCCAAATACTTTGCAGTCCGATGGTTTACATTTTCCCTGCAGGACATCACCGCATCGGCAGGCCGGATTCGGTTTCCCCTGCATCTTCGGAAGATGGAATTTCAATCTTGCGTCATATGCCTCATATGCCTGACGAAGTTTCAGTCCGGACATTGGGATCACGCCAAGACCGCGCCATTCCGAATCACACGGTTCCATTACTTCCTTGATCATCTTCTGTGCCGCCGGATTTCCTTCCGGACGGACAACGCGCGGATAGCAATTAACAAAATACGATTTTTTCGTCTTGGATTTTTCAATAATCACCGCAAGTGCCGTCAACAGTTCCTTTGCCGTAAATCCTGCAATGACACCGGAAATCACGCCATCTTGTGCCAGCTTTTTACATTCTTCTTCTCCGGTGATCGCATTGACATGTCCTGGGTAAAGAAACGCATCTGCACTTCCTTTCAACGCCTGATATGCATTTGGCATCGTTTTATTAGCCGTTAAAATAGAGAAATTCTGCAGGTTCTCCTCTTTTGCTTTTTTTACTGCAAGGCAGGAAGACGGCGTTGTCGTCTCAAATCCAACCGATAAAAACACAACCTGTTCTTCCGGATGTCCGACCGCATATTCCACCGCATCAAGCGGGGTATAGACAATCTGTATGTTTGCCCCCTCCGCTCTTGCTCCCGCAAGACTCATTGTTGTTCCTGGAACCCGGATCAAGTCGCCAAACGTGCAGATCGTAACCTGATGATCCAGCGCAAGCATAACCGCCTCATCAATAAATCCAATCGGTGTCACACAGACCGGGCAGCCGGGACCGGAGATCAGCTCGATCGTCTCCGGCAGGATCTTCCGTATTCCGAGACGGAAAATTTCATGTGTATGCGTTCCACATACTTCCATAATTCGAAGCTTCGGTCCATCATAAGACTTGATGATCTCCAAAGCACTTTTCTTTTGTTCAGCCATTATAACATCTCCATAATATCATCCGTTTCATTGGTATCATCATCCGTAATTTTCGCAATTGCAATTCCTGCATGAACCATGACATAATCACCAGGTTCCAGCTCTTCGATCAGTTCCGCGGAAACCTTTCTCTTTGCCCCGGATGCATCGACAACTGCCATTCCGTCTTTTACTCCAACTACTTTCGCTGCTAAACCTACACACATAAATGATATCCTCCTAAATCTATTTCTCTTTTTCTCGTCTCCTACAAAGAGTATGCATAGCAAAAACCGCCTGCCCAACAGCAATCCCTCCATCATTTGGCGGGATCAGGCTGTGTTTCAGTACAAGAAAACCCTCCTCGGTCAATCGATGATCACAAATCTTTAACAGCAGCTGATTTTGAAAAACACCGCCACTTAATGCACAGGTGGTTATCTTTGTACATTCCGATGCCCGTTTACAGCCATGCACGATTTGTTCTGCCAACAAAGCATGGAACAAATAAGCAAGCTCACCGCTGTCCTCTCCTGCAATTTTTTTATCCGTCAACATCCGGACAAGTCGATGCGTCGGCAAAAGAAACCGCTCTTCTGCCTCTTCTGGATCTGTTAATTTTTTCCATTCCTCTTTGTATTTCTCTTTTATAAAATCAAGTGTACCACAATCCAGGCGTTCTTCATAGGCTTCTGCCGCAAATTGCAGGGATGTAGAAGCCTCGCCCTCAAATGTCGATGAAAGACGGATTCCAAGAATGGCACTGACCGCATCAAACAGGCGCCCTGCGCTCGTTGAATCTACGCTGTTGATCCTTCTTCTTCTCATCTGCGCATAGACATTCCGTGTCGTTTCCTCACATAGTCCCAATTTTGCGGCGATTTCCGCTGCATCATCCTTATATAGATCATTCAACATCGATACTGCAATCCTCCAGCCTTCTTTTGCAGAAAGATCGCCGCCGATCTGTACAAATGGCATAATGCTTCCAATCCGTTCAAATCCATCATAAGAAGCTTTCAAAAATTCGCCGCCCCAAATTGTTCCATCGATTCCATAACCGGTGCCGTCAAAAGAGACTCCGATCACCGGCTTGCTATGATCATTTTCCGCCATACAAGAAAGAACATGGGCAAAATGATGCTGGACAGGAAGCACTTCGATTCCCTGATCCATTGCCACTACCGTCGTATTGTATTTCGGATGCATATCACAGGCAACGATCACCGGATCCGTTTCTAACAGTTCTTCCATCCGCCGGATAGACTCTTCTAACGCTTTTACCGTTCTTAAATCCGCCATATCCCCAACATAAGGAGACGGATAAAATAATTGATTTTTACCGAGACAGAATGTATTTTTCAATTCACCGCCTACCGCCAGCACCTGTCCTTCAAATGTATCAGAAAGCATCAGCGGCAGAGGAGCATATCCTCTGGAACGCCGGATCATATACGGTTTTCCATCGTAAAAATCCATAACCGAATCATCTGCACGAAGGCGGATTTTCCGATTGTGAGATAACATAAGATCGCAAAAAGACGAAAGTTCTTTTATTGCATCTTCATCCGTGCGGCAGATCGGTGCTCCGGAAACATTGCCGCTTGTCATAACAAAGCAGTCCGTTGTCATCTCTATCCCATCATTATAATCAAATAAAAGCATCTGGACCGGAGCGTATGGAAGCATCACTCCGACTTTCGGGTTCTCTGGTGCCACGGACGGGGCCAGACAACTTTCCTTTTTCTTTTTTAATAAAATGATGGGCTTTTGATGACCATCTAAGATCTCCTCGCACTTTTTCGGGACGAAACATTCTCTCTCCACCGTATCCATATTTCTCATCATAACTGCAAATGGCTTCACCGGTCTTGTTTTTAACATTCGAAGCCGGGCAACCGCTTCTTCGTTCGAAGCATCACAGCACAGATGAAATCCGCCGATTCCTTTTACTGCCACAATCCTGCCATCGATGATCGCTTTTCGAACGAGTGTGATCGCATCCCTTCCCCGTTCTTTCCTGCCTATCAGATATACTTCCGGTCCGCAGTCATTACAGCAGACAGGCTGCGCATCGTATCTTCTCGTTTCTGCATGTGTATATTCATATTCACATTCCGGACACATCGGAAATTCTCCCATACTCGTCCGTACTCTGTCGTATGGCATAGAATCCAGGATAGTAAGCCGGGGACCGCATGCCGTACAATTGATGAACGGATGCATGTATCTCCGGTTTTTCGGATCATATAATTCTGCCTGGCATTTTTTGCAGGTTGCAATATCCGGAGAAACAAAGATGTCTCCTTCTTCCTTTTTACTCTCGATAATGTCAAACCGCTCAAAACTGCGGTATGCAATCGGTGAGATATCTGTTTTTAAAACAGCAGAACGTTCCGGCGGCTGTTTTTCCAGATCATCCAGAAACCGGTCCAGCTGTTCCTGCGTGCCGGTTGCATAAATTTCCACATAAGAACCTTTATTGGCAACGCTTCCTGTAATTCCTGCACGGTCTGCGATCCGACTGACAAACGGGCGGAAACCGACGCCCTGAACGATCCCATACACTCTGATCACATTTGTTTTATATTCCAATTTCTCCATTGTCATGTTCGTATTCCCCTGATACAGCAAAATGCGGAACATGGATAAATTCACCATCAAACTCTCTTAAAGCAAGAGAAAGATAAGCATCACCAATGACCGTATCAAATTGCTGTTCTGCCACATAATCCGCAAATCCCTGTTCTGTCTTCAACATAACATCCTGCGGCTGTTTCCACTCTTTCTTCTGCATAAACCACGTAGCGGCTGTCACTTCGACATCGTGGTATTTTAAAATCTCTTTTCGTATTTCATTCGCCATAACCTGCTGATGGATAACTAAAATTTTCTTTCCGTTCAAATCACAGATCTGCTTCTTCAGCTTTTTATCCAAAATCGGATAGCCGGCCTCATATGGAATACCAAAGGTTTTTTCCATATATTTTGCCGCCTTTAATCCCGACGGCGCGACGACGAGATTTTTCTTGACCGAAGCTGCTTTTTTTAACGTATCCAGTCCATCTCCCATTCCATAACAATAAACATGGTCATAGCCTTCTTCTTTTAATACATGACGAATTGTCTCATCGGCAGTCACGCTGCTTAAATTTAAAGGTGTTGCGCCGATCACGCCGATGGCATTTTCCTTTTCTTTGACATCGGGATCAACGAATTTCCGGAACAGTTCCATGTAAGTTTCTTCTTCTCCGGTGTCATACAGCTCTGTTCCGGTACATTCTACCGTTATAACCGGAAGCTGGCACCGCTTTTCGGCCATTCGCTTTAATGCCTTAAAGTCCGTTGCGATCACCGCCGGTACAGGAGTACCGATGATCGCAGCAAAACTGGCATCCACTTTTTGCGCCGTATCCTTCAATTTCTCAATCAGTCGGTCGTCTCTTCCGAGGATCGCATCCATATCACGAAGACCGGCACTAAAAATCGCACTTTTGCGAACAAACCACCGCGGTTCATCGAATCCGCATATATTTCCGGTGCATCCACCGGCATCGCAAATAACCGTAATTCCTCCGAGATCATATAATACAGAAACCGCACCCGACTGATCCGGTGCAAAAGGAGACAGATATTTTAATAACCCTTTCATCTACTGTTCCCCCCTTTCCATCGCTTCTGTCAATTCTTCAAATAAATGGCGTAGTCCGGAATAACCAAACGGCTGGCGCTCCTGATTCCAAGGAACATTGACACAATCCGGATGATAATACTCCGCGTCTTTTCCGATCGTAATATCCGCAACGCTGTCGGAACAATCATAGTTGAGCATGGACGGCGATAAATTCGTATAAATCTTCGTTTCCGGACTCAATTCAGCGATTTTCTTAATATAGATAAAATTCTCATCAGATACCGTTCCATAAATTTCCGAAACTTGATGTCCGTATCGCAGCAGCGCAAGCGCCAGTTCAAAGGAACCCGCATTCATACACTCTCCGATCGCAAATGTTGTATTCGGATATTTTTCCGTAAAATCATCAACCGCTTTTTTCGCACTGTCATAATATTTCTGATCATCAAAGGTTACGCCAAGCGCCCCGCCAAGCAGTTCATACTGTTTATGAATTTTATCAATCTGATACAATCTTGTCAGCTCGATCCCCGGAATTCCAAGCCGGCGTTTGATATCTTCCGCCGCCAGGCGTGCCTCCGGATTTAAGATCAAATTAAAGTTTGCCTCTGCCATTGACAGATATTCCTCAAAATCTTTGCATCGTGCGATTTCCAGTATCTTTTTTACGCCAATCTGATGCAAGAGATCATACAGTTCAGAATCATCTAAAAACGGGGCAAATTCTCCGATCAGATTGACGGTTGTCGGTTTCTTTTTCCGCGGTTCTAACAGAGCATAGATAGATTTTCGTACCTGCGTCATCGGCGGTACCCGTCCTTCTCTGGTCAGAGCATACATATAACACGGAAGTACCGGAATGCCCGCATAATCCGAAGCCTTTCTGCAGACGCGGTCCATATCCGTTCCAAGCAGTGCATCCACACAAGTAATACAGATCATCACGGCTGTCGGCGTTTCCTCAAGTGAGTCCGCTACTTCCTTCACCGCTTTTGAAATCTTATTTAAATGTCTACCGGTAACAATATCGGTATCATCCATCAACAGATAGAAAAATCGTTCGCTGTATCCGCCGATCTTACTCAGCATCGTCGTATTCCTTCCACAGCACCCCGGTGCAACTAACAGCATAACGGAACCAGGAATTGCAAGTCCTGCCCGTTTCACTCCGAACCCCTGTGCTCCCGGGGAGTTAAAGGAGAGGGTTGCCGGAGAACTGTAGATCAGATGTTTGGATGAAAGCAACTCATCCGGAATCTGTCCCTTGCCCCTTTTAGCAAGTTCTGCAGCAGTAATATAATATACTTCTCGTTCCATTTATTCCTCCTCAAGCAGACGTTTTGCCAGATCCAGATAGATCTTGCTGATTTCCAGGTTCGGATTTCCTTCGATCACTGTTTTCCCCTGATCTTCATAACGGATAATATCATCGCTTCTTGGGATATCGGCAATGATCTCAAGATTACTGTTTTTGGCAAACTCTTCTACCTTTTTTCTTTCATTTTCTACATTTCTTCTATTTAAAATAATCCCTTTTACGGTTGCATATCCACGGTCTTCAAAATTATCCACCGCCGTTTTAATATTGTTGGCTGCATATAATGCCATCTTTTCGCCGGAAGTAACGATCAGAATCTCATTGGCATATCCTTCCCGGATAGGAGCAGCAAAACCGCCGCAGACAACATCCCCGAGGACGTCATATAAGACAACATCCGGTTTATATGTCTCAAACAATTCGAGATCCTCTAACAGGCTGAATGTCGTAATGATCCCGCGTCCCGCACAGCCAAGTCCTGGCGTCGGTCCGCCGGTTTCAATACACAAGACGCCTCCAAATCCTTCTTTCGCAATCTGTTCAATTTCTTCCGGTTCTTCATCAAACTCCCGCAGATAATTCATTACCGGTCTGACCGGATTTCCACCGAGCAAGTTGATCGTTGAATCCGCTTTCGGATCACAGCCGATCTGGATTACTTTTTTTCCAAGGCTTGCAAATGCTGCAGCCAGATTTCCGGTCGTCGTTGACTTTCCGATACCGCCTTTTCCATATATCGCAAGTTTTAACATGATGGTTCCTCCATATAAGTTAACGTTCTATTCACCAGATCAGGATTTTGATCATCATAAATCCTCCCTGAAAATGCCTCATGCGGCAGATCATAAAAATCCATCTGCCCGCATAATGCACGATAAAGCGGATCCGCAATCACACCATCCGCATATTTCAACTGTTCAATCAGATCATCTTCCTCCGGGGTGTACCGATCGCCTTCTCGTAATATCTCTGTAATCGTATCCAGTGGCGTCAGGACCTGAATATCGAGATCATATTCCATCTCAATTGCCGTTGCCAACGATGTGGCAAATACGCTTTCCCCAATTAGGCACAATCTCTTTATTTTCCCCTTCCCTGCTTTTTTTGCTGCATAAAGAGACTGACCATTTTTTGCTGTTCGATCTAACAGTCCGGCCAGATAATCCGCATAGTCTTTTCCAAACGGAACACCGACTACATAGGGAATTCCAAAACGTTCTTCCATCAGTCTGGCCGCCGCAATGCCTCCATAGGAAATAACCAGATTTACATGTGCTTTGGATGCCTGTTTGATCTCCTCCAAAGAGCTTCCCATCGCAAAACAACTGTTTACACTCCACCCTTGTTTCGTAAGCCACGTCCGAATTGAATCAATACTGCCATTTAAGGAAAAATCCAGCGGCGTCGCACCGATAATATTGACCGACGGCAGTTTGGTTTGTTCCATCTGATCTGTGCAAAATCGATCCACAATCTTATGAAAAGCCATGGAAATTCCTTCTGTATAATTTCGCATGCCATTTGCAGCAAATCCAAACGCCGGAATCCCGGTTTCTGCCTCCACGATCATGGCGATCGCTTCCAGATCCGTCCCGATCATATAGGGAATCGGCGCACCGACGATCGCAATAAATTCCGGATGTAACTTCTCCGCTGTTGTAAGAATGTCACGGATCAGTTTTTCATCATCACCCATGATTGCTTCCATTTCCGAGATTGCTGAGATAAAGATCATACTGTCAATATCATACCATCTCGGTTCATCGTGCGTTGTATATGTTGAATTACATCCCGATGCATCATGCATCACAACCATTCCGCCTAATTCATACAGTGCGGAACAAATGCCGAATTCATCAGATGAATATGTAGAAATTAATCCTGCTACCTGTCTCATATGCAGCTCTCACACCCGTAACCCTTTCTCTGAATGATCTCCTTCCTTGGTTTTTCATTCAGATATGCATCTATCATCAGTTCCGCAATCTGGCGGATGCCGTCATATCCAAACAGTCCGCCGCTTTCCACAACATTGACAAAATGATCTGTCCCGGTAAAATACGCCGCTTTCTGACCGACCGCCAAGATCGTTTCATCTCGATGCCGTTTCAGATACCGCATATTTGGCTGGTTCGTGGCATAAATGTCAATATCCGGAAAATGTTCTTTCATCCAAAGAAAATCCTCCCGTTCTTCCGGTAAGAATGTATCTGCAAAAATTTCTGTTACATGAAATCCATGCTGCAAAAGCATCTTTGTAAAACTCAAGATTCGAAATGTAAACGTATAATCGACAGCGATCTTCGTATTGCCGATACACTGTAAAGCCCTTTCTAATGCTGCTTCTGCCGCTTTTCGGAATCCACGGACATCCGGATGTACCATTCCAAGCATATCCGCTAATCTACAATAATTTTGCTCTAATTCATCCATATCAAACACAAAAGGAAGATAACGATACTCCTGTCCGATCCGCTTTTTCAGATCCTGTGCTGCCGGAATCGCGATCGGTTCATAGACCAGGTTCAATTTGGCTTGTGCCATATCCAGATAATCATCAAATGTCCGGCACCAGTTCAGCATTTGCAGTTCATATCCTGCCTGCCGAAGGATCATGACCAATTCGGAGGAAGCTGATATTTCCAGATTGCTTCCGATCAGATTGATTTTTTTCGGATTCTTTTCTTTTTCCTCTAACAGACTAAAAAGCTGAAGACGCATCTTCTGATCAGGAGTCAGTCCGCTCTTTCGAAGCGTCGGGATCATGTAACAGTCCATAAATCGAATATCCGGATACTTTTCTCTTAATGTATCAAATACGAGCTGCTGATTATAAGCCAGAAAGAAATGCTGACAGCTGATAAATAACAAAATCGCTTTCGGACGATACGGAAGCTTATCCAGTATGTCCGCCACACCGTTAATCATCAGATTTTCCACAGAACCATCAATGACATTTTCTTCACGGATGATGATCGACGAATACCGGTCTAACGCTCCCATTTCAGCAGCAGTTAACACAACACCACGCAGACAGCCTTGTGCACAAACAAAAATCTGATGCGATTCCGGGATCAGCATTCCCGTATGAACAATATTCCACGTTCCTCTCGCAGGAGAACTGTATTCCAGTCCCTGCTCAAAAGGAGCCGGAAAAAAAGCTTCCCTGATTTTTCTTTTTGCACCGGAAGTATTCTCTTCCCGTCTAAGTCTTGTTAACATCTCAAATCTCCTTTATTGCTCATCCAATTGTTTTAGGATCTGTTTTGCAAGCGCCCGGTACTGTTTGGCCATACGGCTGTCCGGAAATGCTTCCAATACCGTTTTCTTCAACAATTCCGCTTCCTGCACCGTTTCAGAAAAATCCAGCTCCCCGAGAATTGATGTATGAAGTTCGTCACTCAATTCTTTCACTTTTGCATATTCGTCTTTGACATTCCTTTTATTCAGGATCAATCCGCCGAGTCCTGCATATCCGCGTCCTTTAAAGTTATCAATTGCCATTGCGATATTGGCTGCTGCATAAATGGACATATTTTCACCGGACGTAACGATAAACACCTGATCGGCATACCCGGATCGCATCGGCATCGAAAACCCGCCGCACACGACGTCTCCCAACACATCATACAAAACGATGTCCGGCTGATAAATCTCATATGCGCCTTTCTCCTTCAGTTTTTCCAATGCGGTAATAATTCCGCGGCCGGCACATCCAAGCCCCGGGATCGGTCCACCGGCTTCCACACAGACAACACCGCCATATCCAATCTTCACGACCTCATCCAATTCAAACATCTGCTGCTTTTTACGAACGACCTCTAATACGGTAGGAAGCGGCTCTCCATGCCGTAAGGCGATTGTCGAATCCGCCTTCGGATCACATCCGATCTGCATCACCTTTCTTCCCTGTTCTGCAAAAGCAGCAGAAAGATTTGATACGATCGTCGATTTCCCGATGCCTCCCTTTCCATAAATAGCCAGTTTTTTCATAACGATCCTCCTTATTTTTTGCCAGACGGAAGCTTCGAATACATCGTTTTCGCACTGACACCAGAAATTTTCCCGAGTTTTCCAGCAATCTGATTAATGACATCCGTCGGCGCATCGATCGCAATGCTGATAATATTCAGATTCTTTTCTCGATAAGGAAGTCCCATTCTTCCAAGAATATACATGCCATAATCGTGCAAGATTTCATTTACATCACCTGTGGCATCAACATCCTCTACTATGATACCGATAATTGCAATTCTTGTTTCCATCATACACTCCTTTTATAAAATAAAAAAACCGCATCTTTAAGATAAAGATGCAGTAATCGACATTTCTATACGTCCTCTGATCACAAGATTTTAACTGGATAAAATAATGTAAAAAGATAGACGATTCCCTGTTAAAAACGCATCTTTAATCTCAATGATCAGTTATCATCCGATAACTGAAAATTTTAATCTCAGATTATAATTTATGATAGCATATTTTCAAAAAAAGGGCAATGCAATTATATACAAATGGAAAATACCGCCGCATCTCCCCTGATCGGGAAAATACGACGGTATTTTCGGATTATTTATGTTTATATGAAACCCTCGCAAAATGTTGTCGTCAGAACACCGATTATAATTCTAATAACTCGCTGACATTTAATTCTTCAAAACTCTTGATCGTCATATCTGCCTGTGTCAATGGCTCATGTCCCTCTACTCCGATTGCATACATTCCGGCACCTTTAATTCCTTCTACGCCTGCCTGTGCATCTTCAAAGCCAATCGCTTCGGATGGATCGATGTTGATCAGTTCCGCAGCCCGGACAAAGATTTCTGGATCCGGTTTTCCTTTTTTCAATGTTGCAGGATCTACGATTGCATTAAAATAATCATATACGCCCAGTTTCTTTAAAATAAATGGTGCATTCTTGGATGCAGATGCCAGGGAACAAGGTACTTTCTTTTCTCTGGCTTCATCTAAAAACGCTTTCACGCCAGGAAGCTGATCATCCGGTGTTAAATCTTCCAATAATTTTACGTAGTTCGCATTTTTATCTGCTGCCATTTCTTCTTTCTGTTCTTTCGTATAGTCATTTTCTTTTCCGCCGTATGCAAGAATACGATCCAAAGAATCCATGCGGCTGATTCCCTTTAACTGCTCATTAAATTCCAGGTCGATCGTAATTCCGATGGAATCTGCAAGTTCTTTCCATGCAATATAATGGAATTTAGCTGTATCTGTAATTACTCCGTCTAAATCGAATACAAATCCTTTTTTCATTTTTTCTCCCTTATTTCATTTCCTGTTTCTGGTTTGCTGTTAATGTTACTAACTGATCTTTGTAAACAATTTCCGTATCCTGATCCGCTGTGATACAGCATGTATCCTGCGTCATATCAAAAGTATAATGAACTTGATTAACATCAATATTAAACTGGATGCGTGACCACTGTTTTGGCAGATGCGGATTTACATGTAATTTTGTTTCTCTTACATCAATTCCTGCAAAAGTCGTCAATGTGATATAAATGGTTGCTGCCATAACGCCGGCATGGATACCTTCTGCTGTTGTTCCGCCCTGAATATCACGGTAATCGGAATACAAAGCTTCCTGATATAACTGCCATGCCATATCATCATTTCCTACCATAGCTGCTAACTGAGAATGTACAACCCTTGATAATGTGGAACCGTGAGATGTTCTGTCCAGATAATAAGTTAAATTTTTCGTCAGATAATCTTTTGGAAGCTGATAATCCAAATCTGCTAAAATATTGTCTACTTTCTCTTTAGAGAAGTTATAGAAGATCATCAGTGTATCTGCCTGTTTTGCCACCTTATAATCATCAGCGGATAATCCCTCTGCACGAAGGATACGGTCCATTCGATAAATGTTTCCGTATTTTTCACGGTAATAATCCCAATCTACTTCTTTTAACTGGAAATATCCTTCATATTGTCCGATAATGCCATCTTCATTGATGTCCAGAGCAAGCTTAGTCTTGATGTCGTCCATCGCTTCCAGATCATCATTATCTGTACCGGTTTTTTCCATCAGGGCATTTAAAGTATCTTCCGGGATCATCGCTTTTAGCTGGTCAATGAATTCAAATAACCAGACAACCATCATATTCGTATAGGTATTGTTCTTTAGTCCGCCTTCTTCTGTACCAGGATAGGTTTCATGGAATTCATCCGGGCCCATTACTTTATCAATGCTGTATTTTCCGGTCGTTTCATCATATTCTGCTGCACTCTGCCAGAAACGGGCAATTTCCAGCAACATTTCTGCACCGTATTCTTCCATGTATTTCTGATCATGTGTATTGTTCCAATATAACCAGATATTATAAGCAACTGCCAGAGAAACATGTCTTTGCAGACGGCTGAAATCCTTATCCCAGTTTCCGGTCATTGGATTTAAATGGATTTCCTGTGACTGCTCTGTTCCTTCCAGTCCGGACTGCCATGGGAACATTGCTCCCTGATAGCCTGCTTCTTTTGCCGCTTCTTTTGCCGCACCCAGACGATCGTAACGGTACATTAAGATCTGTTTCGCTGTTTCCGGAAAATGCATAATATAAAATGGAAGAATGAAGATCTCATCCCAGAAAATGTGACCGCGGTAAGCTTCGCCATGCAGACCTCTTGCTGTGATCGATGCATCCAGATCTTTGTTGCCATTTGGTGATCCGGAAACGAGCAAATGATATGTGTGCAGATGAAGAAGTTTTTGAGACATAGGATCACCTTCTACGATGATATCTGTCTTTTTCCATAATTCTTTCCAGGCGTTCGTTGTCATTTCCAGCATATCTGCAAAGCTTTTAGCCTCTACTTCCATTTGGATATGTTCTTTTGCTTCATCCAACTGCTGATTTGTCAGACATTCGATATGAACATACTTTTCGATCGTTGCCATCTGATTTTCCTGAGCATTTATTTTTAATGTCTGGATCACTCTGTCACTCTTAATATCATTTTCAATCGCTGCAGATTCCACTACATCTCCCATAAGCTCTGATTTCTGGATAATGGTAAACTTTGACTGTTTTGTTCTGGCAACAAGCATTGCCTTCTTCTGTGAAGCTTCTACCGCTACAATATCAAGATGATGCTGTTCCAGGCTTCGATAACGTTCTACATTGTAATTATAGACGGAACCATCAATTTCTGAAACAATTTCAATTTCTCCGGAAAAGTTTATTGGAGTTACACAATATTTGATCGCGTATTCCCTTGTATTTTCCATATTTGCTATTTTTGATGTCTGGATTCGAAGTTGTTTTTTGTTCTGGAGTTCAATTTCCATATCAGACTGGAACAGACCATTTCTCATATTTAAAGTTCTGGTCAAAGATAAGACATTCTGAGATGTAATATCAACCAATTCTCCATCGACTCTTACGCTCAAATATTGTCCGTTTGGAGCATTCACAAAATCTTCGTTGAAAATTTCAGCATCTCCTACTTTTGATTTTGCCTGGTTGTATAAACCTGCTAAATAAGTTGCCGGATAATGTCCATCCGAAATTTTCATTTCCGGTAAAGTTCCCCTTAACCCGAAATATCCATTCCCTACGGTCAATAAAGACTCTACCGAATATTCATCTTTTCCCGGATGATATCCTTCATACTTCATCTCCCATATAAAAGCCTCTTTTTCCTTTGATGACTGCTGATCCGTGATGACAACATCTTTATCATCCACATGCGAATTGAATGGTTTCACTGTTTTTCTCCTTTCTAACTTGTACGTATATGTTTGTTGTCTTTAATATACACCTGTACGTACAAGAAGTCAACCTATATTTTTATTTTTTTTACTTTTCTATCAGACACAAAAAAACATGATAAAATCAGTGTGTGATTGCTGATTTTATCATGTCTGTTATTTTTTGTTTTTTATATTGATTTTATACGGTTCTTCGGGCAAACTCTACAAACCGGAATTTATCGGGTCTGTGTTTTGACTCGGTATACTGGAACAACGTAGCATCTTCCAAATATGTGTAAGATTTTACGCATACCAGCAGATCATATTCATGCATATCCAGCAGCTTCTTTTCTTCTTCCGTTGCCGGAAATACTACAATTTCTTTTTTCGCAAAACTGACCTTTAACCCCAGCGTGCCTTCAATGTATTCGTACAGAGAATCCTGAGCATGTTCTATGGTCAGCCCCGGGATCACCTGAGCATTCAGATAATCGATATCGAGAATCACCTTTTCTCCGTCAATTTCCCGGATTCTCATAACCTCATACATATCTCCGGAATCCATTCCCAATTCCTTTTTCATCCTTGGTGTCACCGGATATTTCTCAAATCGATGGACATGGGTTATGACCTGTTCGTGCATCGTCTCCTTTAATTCCTTAAAACTCATAACACCGGAAACCGGAAAACTGATCTTATCCGTGTCCAGTACAAGAGAGCCTTTTCCTTTTTCTTTTTGGATATATCCATTTTGAAGCAACAGGCTCAATGCCTTTCGAACGGTATCCCGGGATGCACCAAATTGCTGCTGAAGCTCACTTTCACTTGGCAGATAGGTGTTTGCCGGAATCGTTCCATTCAAAATTTCCCCCCTGATATGCTGAAATATAGACTGATATTTACTCATATTGACTCTCCTCGTGTGTTCCTATCCATTCATTTATCGGTTTTAACTAATTCTCTGCCAGACTCCGGCATATGTGGAAACAGAATGATCGGTGATCATCTCCTGTACGGCACAGATCTTATCCGCCATACAGACGATCACGCTTTCTTTATATTTGGGCACACGAATATTTAATGGAAACATATGTTTTTTAATGATATCTTTTTCGACATCCGACAATTCAAAATCCCGCTCCGCATTGCGCAAAGCAGTATTCGCATGGTGGAAGCCATGAAGGCGGTGAGACGGATCCGGATCATGCCAGTCATAGAGAAAATAATCATGCAGCAGCGCACCGCGGATCAATTCACGCTCTCTGACTTTCAGATGCAACTTTTTGCAAAGATATAAGCTGAAGCAGGCAACCGCAACGGAATGTGCATATACCGAAGTGGTTCCATGCTGGATAAATTCCTTTTCCATCTGCATACCTTTTGAATAGATAATGTCGGATCCATGTTTCATTAAAATATCATGTATGTTTTTCTGTATTCTCATCTTTATTTCAAGAAACCGCTGATAATCTGTTCCTCGGCTTCTTCCTCCGTCAAACCTAAGGTCATCAGTTTCATAATCTGTTCGCCGGCAATCTTTCCGATCGCAGCTTCGTGGATCAGGGCAGCATCCAGATCGTTCGCTTCCAACTGCGGAACAGCAAGGATTCTTGCATCTCCCATGATGATCGCATCACATTCTGTATGTCCGCTGCAAGGAGCATTTCCGGTAACTTTGGCATCAAATTTCTGATAAGACTGATCTTTTGCTACCGATCTGGAAATGACATCTGCATTTGCTCCTTCTCCGTTTAATTTTACATCATAAATACTTTCTGCATACTGGTCTCCATGGGTCATCAGGCGTTCACGGATCACAAGAGAAGCTCCTGCATCCAGTTCCGCCTTTGTCGTGCGGACTGTTGAGTCAACTCCTTTAATCTGTACCATTTCCATCTCCATGGAACTTCCTTCTTCCATATACACTTCTGTTCCCGGATTCAGTATACGCTTTCCTTTTCCATCTCCGGAACCATAATGTTTTTCTACATATTTTACTTTTGCATTTTTTCCAACATAAAAACGGTGAATACCGTCATGTTCAGAATCCTGACTTCCGCAGTTATCGATTCCACATCCGGCAACAATCATAACATCGCTGTCTTCCCCGATGTAAAAATCATTATATACCATTTCTTTCAGACCGCTTTTGCTTAAAACAACCGGAATATGAACACTTTCATTTTTTGTTCCCGGTTTAATCTTAATATCGATCCCGCTGACATCTTCCTTAGAAATGATATCGATATTCGCTGTTGTCTGTCTTCCTGCCATGCCACTGTTGGCACGGATGTTATAAGCTCCTTCCGGTACGGAATGAAGATCGGCTACCTCTCTTAAGAGTCTTTTTTGAATCTCATCAATCTTGATCATGCCTGCACTCCTCCCTGCTGAAATTTATTACATACATTAACTGCTGAAGACGTTCCAAGAAGCGTTGGTAAAATTTCTTCTTTTGGTCCATGGTTCACGATCTGTCCATCTGCAATCACAACGATTTCATCTGCGATATTTAAAATCCGTTCCTGATGGGAAATAATTAAAATGGAACCATCCTGGTTCTTCTCCTGCATTCTTTCAAATACCTGAATCAAATTCTGGAAACTCCATAAATCAATTCCCGCTTCCGGTTCATCAAAAATGGAAAGCTGTGTTCCTCTTGCGAGAACTGTTGCAATCTCAATTCGTTTTAATTCCCCACCGGATAAGCTGGCATTTACTTCCCGGTTAATATAGTCCTTTGCACAAAGTCCGACTTCGGATAAATACTTGCATGCGTCTGCCGGTGAAAGATTTTTATTCGCCGCAATACGGATCAGATCCAGTACCTGGATGCCTTTGAAACGAACCGGCTGCTGAAAAGCAAAGCTGATCCCCATATTGGCTCTTTCTGTAATCGTCTTATTCGTAATATCTTCACCATTGAAGAAAATCTGTCCGGAAGTCGGCTGTTTGATCCCTGCGATCAGTTTTGCCAATGTGGACTTTCCGCCTCCGTTTGGTCCTGTGATCACTACAAATTTATTTTCATCAATAGTAAGACTTAAATCTTTGATGATCTCTTTTTGTCCGAGTTCATCTAACACATCATAGGATATATTCTTTAACTCTAACATAGTTCCTCCAATTTTTATCGTATTGTTTGCCAAATTTAATACAATATATTGCATATTGGGCTTAAATAACCCGTATCCATACCAATTAATTATGATTACCACACCAATTTTAAAGCATTTGAAGCTTAAAATCAACAATAAAAAGAAAGTTTCGAAAGTTTCCAATCATTTTTTACCTTCTATTTTAGCATCCATACTTTATAGATTCTGTCTTCTCATTTTCAATATCGTAGAGATCCACAAAAGAAATCCTGGTATTGACGATCTGCAGGAAATGCCCTTCCGGATCAATACGAGAAACCATACCTGTCTGTTCAACATAATCTGTTTTATCATAATAAATGACGGTAACGATATCCTTTACCCGAATCTGGTGCAGTTTCCAGTCCAATACTTCTTTCTGGGCTTCCGAAAGAACAATTTGAGGAACTATCTTTTTTTCTTTCCGGCGCAGCGCTTCCGAATATCCTTTTAACGCCGCAAATGGCATAAACTGTTTTGCCCGTTCTGCCCGGCTCATCTTTGGTCTTTGTCCCATGTTTCTACCTCATTTTTATCTAGCTGAACGATACCAGCCCGGTGCCCGCCAATCTGTTGATTTCGTTCTATTGTCGTGGCTCCTTTTTCCAGGTTCATTCCCTTTAAAATCGCATTTTTCCCGAATCTGTCCTTGATCTTGAGCATCGCCTGTTGCATCTTATGTTCCTTTTCCAATTCCTCCGGATCGGTAAAAAGATCATACTGTTGATACCGTTCATCCATAACCCGGTTAAACGTAACCGAGAAACGATGAATCGGTGTATACCGGTCGACGATGGTTTCATACAGATCCAATGCCGCTTTCATTATAACTTTTGCAGAGCTTGATATAACGGTCGTTGTCGCCGTTCCATGAGCGGACTTTTTCTGATATCGCTTATTATAACCGATATGCAGCGTGATGGAGTCCGTAACCAGCCCCTTTTCTACCATTTCAAGGCAAAGAAGATCGACCATCTCTTTTAAGATCAATTTTCCTCTTTCAAAATCACAGTCACAGCCGAGTACCTGACTGCTTCCAAGTGAATTTGCCTTCGGCTTATAATGTTTAATATCTGACATCAATGTCGGCTCCCTGCCCCAGGCATGATCGATCAAAAGCTCTGCATCAACACCAAACAGATGATATAATAGATCTTCTTTTGTTTGAGCAACTTCTCCCATCGTTCGTATTCCATTTTCTCTTAATTTTTTTGCAATCCCCGGTCCGACCCTCCAAAAATCCGTGATTGGTCTGTGATTCCAAAGCGTATCCCGATACGTCTGCTCATTGAGGATTCCGATATGGTCTTCGGTATGTTTCGCCGTAATATCCAGTGCGATCTTTGCCAGATAAAGATTGCTGCCGATGCCGCAGGCCGCCGTAATCCCTGTTTTCTGATAAACATCCTGCATGATCATCATGCCAAGTTCTTTTGCCGTCATCCCATATAATTCCAGATAATCTGTCACATCCATAAATGCCTCATCAATGCTGTATACATGGATATCTTCCTTTGAGAGATATTTTAAATAAATCTCATAAATATTGGCAGAAATCTCGATATACGTTGCCATCTGGGGCGGAGCCATAATATATTTTATTGTCTTGGGAATCTCAAATACTCTGCATCGTCCCGGAACTCCGAGCGCTTTCATAGCCGGCGACACTGCCAAACAAATCGTCTTATCCGTTCTGGAAGGGTCTGCCACAACGAGATTGGTCGTCATTGGATCTAATCCGCGGGCTACACATTCTGCAGAAGCATAAAAAGATTTCAGATCAATGCATAAATACGTACGATCCATATTTATCTCCACCTTATCCTGCAGTATTTTTCCTATTTGATATATTATACCACGCAGATGGATGTTTGAGACATATTGACTATCCCCATTTATAAAAAGTTTATTTTCACATGTTATGCTACATATAATAAGATGATAATAGAAGGGAGTAACACAAGATGAGAGAACGATTAGAACGATTTATGCAGGGACGTTATGGAGTCGATCAGCTCGCACAGTTTATGAATATTTTTCTGTTAATATTGATTGTGATCAGTTTCTTCTTCCACAGCCGGATCTTTAACCTGATCATATTCCTGCTGCTGATTTTTACATACAGCCGGATGTTTTCCAGAAATTACAGCCGATGCTCAGCACAAAATCAATGGTTTTTAAATAAAACCGAAGGAATCCGCCGAATGTTCGGAAAACAGAAAGCTTATAATGAGATCAGAAAAGATTATCATATCTATACATGTAAAAAATGCAAGCAAAAAATCAAAATCCCAAAAGGAAAAGGCAAGATCATTATTACCTGTCCAAAATGTGGATATGAATTTCAGAAAAGAAGTTAAAAAAAATCCTTTCCAGTGTCTGAGCCACAGACAACTGAAAAGGATTTTTCTTTATTCTACGATCTGCATATTCGGATAAATCTGTTCCATCTTATCATCACCATAATATGTATCAAGTGTTCGTTCCAGCTCATTTGCAGCAGACACGCCTTCACTGCGCTCTACATACCGGATCATCGTCATTCCGGATAATACAAAATCAAATATCATGAATACTAAAAATACGACTGTAAGCCAGATTCCTGTTTTTTTTCTGATCCATAAGATCAGACGATGCATATGGGGATATAAAACTTTTAAAAGAAACCATGCGGCAATCCCCCAGAAAAAACAGTACAGCAAATTGATTCTTCCGCCCAGATTAAACGGGATATCACTGTAATCCCAGAAAATCGTTCCAAATACAATCTCCGAAAAAACACTGCAAATATATTCATATGCCGCACCTAAAAGAACACCGGCACCAAAGATGTAGCGGTCCGGTTTTTCTGCATTCCGATGCAGCAAAAGAATAAACGCCATAACTGCGAATCCCCATACAATGCTGAACGGTCCGATCACCAGACTGCTTCTGCTCATCCATACGCCGGCCCGCAGTCTGCAATAGACAGTTTCCAGCAAATCCCCGCCGACAGCTCCCAAAATAAACAGCCAGAAACATTCAAACAGGCTGAGCGCATCGGAAGTTTCCATTGCATGATACGATGCCTTCTCCAGTGAATAAGCTTTTCGGATCCTCGCTTTGATTTTAGAAGCCAGAAAATCTGCACATTGATCCGCACGTTCATGTAATCGGCTGTTCCAGAGAAATATCTTTGTAAAATTATTTTCCAGATGGAGCAGGATCGCAATCGTCAAGATCAGATCCACTCCTCCTCCAATTAACAGCCCCAGTGCAAGCACCATCTGAAGGACAGCAGGAAGATGCTCAAAAAATCCTATCAGGAAATCATTGACAACAGCAACTGCAAGAAATCCGAGCGTTCCCCATAACAAAGAATAAGTCAGGCAGATATATCCATCCAGATTGAATTTATGGTCCGAATAGTCCCACCATTTTTTATGATTTAATTTTTCCAATGTCTTTCCGGTAAACCATTCAACTGCCGTAGCAACAATCGTACACTGTAAAAACAGATATCCCGGATACATTCGTAATTCCTGAAAGAAAAAAGTCAGCAAAAATCCTGTAAAACCATAGATAAAACAAAAAGGTCCTGTAATAAACCCCCGATTACGAAATTGTTTTTTTTGTATGGTAGCAAATGCAGATTCCAGGCACCATCCAAAAAATGAATGGACATAGAATAATAAAATCATTTCAAATATCGTATACTTCATCATTTTCTCCTTTGTTATTTTTCATTTGTGCTTTTGCTTTTCGGCCGATTTTCGGACTGGTGCTCATCGTACTCGCTCTCCCGATCATATGACCGCCGAATTTTTTTCGTATCGCGTCAACCGCCTGATCCATCTTTTGATGTTTTACGTGATCTTCCGCGGAATGAAACATAGATATCTGCATATATTCTTCTTCTGTCAGAGAAGTCAACGCAACCCCGAGAAGCCGAAGCGGCTCGCCCTGCCAGGATTCCTCAAATAAGTGCCTGACACATGCAAAGATCTCATCTGTAACATCCGTACTGCCCTCCAGCGTACACTGATGTGATTTGTTCTTAAACGCCGTCGTACGAAAAGAAATTGCAATACAGCCACATTTTTTACCGTCTCGCCGCATTCTTGCGGCAACCACGTCTGTCTGTGTCAGCAGGATCGGAAAAGCCTGTTCGAAAGAGACAATATCATCTTCAAATGTAGTTTCCACACTATATCCCTTTGGCTCATCCGGAACAGATTTTACCGGTGTTTCATCAATTCCATTTGCATAAGAAAAAAGCTGATGTCCTGCTTTTTGTCCAAGCAACTTCTGAATATCAGCCTCTTTGCTATGAGCAAGTTCTCCAATCGTATGGATACCTGCTCTATTTAATTTCAATGCTGTCGATTTTCCGAGAAACAATAGCTTTTCAACCGGAAGCGGCCACATCTTTGCCGGAATTTCATCCGGAAAAAGCGTATGTACTTTGTCCGGTTTCTCAAAATCAGAAGCCATCTTGGCCAGCAGTTTATTGACCGATATACCGACATTGACCGTAAATCCGAGTTCATCCCGGATTTTGTCTTTGATCTCATGTGCAGTTGCAATTGGATCCGGATACACATATCCGGTTCCACTCATGTCCAAAAACACCTCATCGATGGAAAAAGATTCCATAACAGGTGCATAAGACCGGCAGATTTTTTTAAAAGCTTTCGAACATCTGTCATATAACTCAAAGTCCGGTCTGACCGAAACTAAAGAAGGGCATTTGCGCAGAGCAAGCGCCATCGGTTCCCCTGTCTTTACTCCGTATTGTTTTGCCGGAATAGATTTTGCCACAACAATACCAGTACGTTTTTTCGGATCGCCGCCCACACAGGCAGGAATCAGACGAAGATCTGACAATCCTTCTTTTACCCGTTTCGCAGAACTCCATGACAGATAAGCACTATTTACATCGATATGAAAAATCAAACGATCCATTTCTTTGTACTCCTGACTTGTTTTTTCCCCTTTTTATATTATAATAAAGAAAAAAATGACTGTCTATAAAAGAATTCTTACAATTTGGAGGATATGTACACTATGGTTTCATTTGAAATTTGCTGTGGATCGGCGGAAGACGCCATTGCCGCATGGAAAGGAGGCGCTGTCCGCGTCGAATTAAATTCCGACTTGTTTCACGGAGGCCTGACCCCGTCGATCGGAACGCTCACAGTTGTAAAGAAGGCTGTTCCGAACCTGAAAGTAATCTGCATGGTCCGGCCACGGGAAGGCGGATTTCATTACTCTGATCTGGAATTTCAGGTCATGCTCGAAGATGCCGCACAGCTTCTCGAACACGGTGCAGACGGCATCGCCTTTGGATTTTTACACGAAGACGGTACGATTGATATCAAGCGATGTCAAAAAATGCTGCAGGTGATCGGAGAGAAGGAATCTGTTTTTCACCGTGCAATCGATGTTGTTCCGGATGTTTTCGATGCTGTCAGCCTCCTTTCAGAACTCGGCGTAACAAGGATTCTGACAAGCGGGCAAAAGCCAACTGCATTAGAAGGGGCAGAAACGATCCGCCAAATGATCCGAATTGCAGATGGGCGTATTGAAATTCTTCCGGGAAGCGGAATTCGTCCGCATAACGCCGCCCGGTGCCGAGAACTGTTTCAGACGCCGTTTCTTCACGCGTCCATGCATACGATCATCTGTGACAACAGTCTGGCGCATCATTCGGAAATTCATTTTCACGGAAACACGCTGCTGCCGGAAACACAGTATAAAATCATCCTTCCGGAAAATGTTGCTGATCTGATCAACCAGGCAAACAAAAACTGATGCTGCAAACGACAGAAGGCCGAAACCTGTTCATACAAGTTTCAGCCTTTTGCCATTTGTGTGTGTTATAAATGATATCTATAAAGAAGATAACATTACCTATAAAGCATTGTGATCGAGTTCCGGTATCGGTGCCATAACTGCACGCATTTTCATCTGGTCGGCATCCTGGACAGAGATAAAGTTCTGTTCCAGCATCTTATCGATCGCAATAAACATTTTTAATACATAATCCTCATGTGTCGGATATAATTCTTTTAATTTTTCTGTTGAAAATGGAACATAACAGCTGTCCTGATCATTTGTTTTGGTACCGCTGTGATAAGCAGCAACCGGAACATCAATCTGTGGAAGACGCAGCCCGCCTTTGCAGTTCCCATTTTCATCAAGTGCCGCATAACCGTTTTCATCCGTTTCAATAAATGCAGGTGCATGCGGAGGAGCAATGTTCTGTCTTGACCACATATCAAGATTTCTAACTGCCTGTCTCATCACGGCATCCAACGGAAGCGGTGAAAAATCAGTTGCCGGAAATTGTGTTTTCTGGCCCAATGCTTTCATTTCTTCCCTGCCCGGCCGATACAGACCGCCAACAAAGGTATTATGTGCATGGCTGGCAATCTCATACAGGCGGAAACGATCTCCGATCTCATCTCCATCCGGCCTTCTGTGGCTGATATGGCCGGCAAAATCCCGGAAATCCCACTGAGACATGATCCGGATCACCGGTACCGGACAATTCTTCGTAACCTGAATCGGATCAGTTGCTTCCGGCGGATCTTCTTCCTGGTTTAACGGTACCATCATACTTCCTGTATAACTTAAATATCCATCAAATGGCGGGTCGATCGGAGATGGTCTATCCGTTTCATGAAATACGTTAAAATAAGTGGATAAATACATACCGGACTGAGAGCATCCGATCGCATATACTTTTTCAACCGGAGCTCCAACCAACTCGGCACCCTCTTTTTCTTTAAAGAAATATCCAAGCTGCGTCAGCATGTCCCAGAACAAGCCATATTCCGTCTCTTTCGAACAATGCTGCCACATAAGAATCTTTTTACTGATCTCTCCCGGTTCCTTGTTCGGATTTGTCCAGTCTAATTCCGCATAACGTTCCGGATCATATTTTTTCAGGGACGCAATACAGCCTTCGCGAATCGTGATCCCTACATAAATATCTCCATCCTGCAGAATGGAAGGCCAGATCTGACACCACATCGGCACAACATCCCATCCATTTGTCGGATTGATCAGTTCCATCACAACTTTTCCGCTGAATTTTTTCATATCTTTTGGTTTGCGGATCAGAAAACGGTTTGTGTACGGAGCTGCTTCTGATTTTATCTCCGCATGGTCCCCATTCAATGTATATACATTTGCTTTCCCAGAGAAAAAATATTCCTCTTCGTCATATCCATAACGATCCAGATCGATCGGAACAAGCTGGCGATCCGCCGCATTCCACGGGATCGAATGTTCAGTACGCGGGATATGCTTCATACTTTCAATTCTTAATGAATAAGCCATTTTTCATACCTTCTTTCTTTTGATCAGACTTTTATACAAAATTTGCAAAAATGATAGTTCCGACTGGTATAATTACAATACAGGAAAGAATGACCAAAAGCGCGCAGACAGCAACGCTGTATTTTGGTGTTCCTTTATATTCGATACCAATATCCGAATATACGATACCCATCGTTGGGCAGGCACTCAGCGTACATACAGCTGTACCACAGGTTGCAATAACTGCGCAGGCAAAAGCAAGAACCTGTGCAGAACTGATTCCAGGTACGGAAAGCATGGCCGGTACAAAGCTGGAACATACAACGACACCTGCAACGGTATTGGAACAGAAATTTGTGATCACACTTGCAACCGCAACGCCAAGGAACATTGCCAGCATTACCGGCATATTTGCTACAACCGGTCCTAACAGAGTCTGTAAGCATATGGAAATTCCATATTCTTCTCCTCCAACTGCTCCGGCATAGAACATGATCGCACCAAGGAAAATGATCATAGACCATGGAACTTTTGCAGCAGCTTTATTTAAATCCATAACCGGTTCTCCGTCAACCGTGATCACGCAAAGCAGAGCACATACTAATGTTACAGATGCAGCGATTGTAATACCGTTAAAATATTCTGCGATCGGTCCAAGGAAGCTGCAATAAGCAAGCACGTAACAGATTAAAATGAACATCATGCCGGCGATCGCGATCTTTCCTTTTTTCGAAATTGGATTCTGTTTTAATTCTTCTCGCATTTTTGCATCATCAAAATTTTCGAATTTCGATACATCCGGACGAATAAACAGTTTGATAACAACCATTGCAACGATCACTGTAAGAACAAGGTAGATCGCTCCTACCTTAAAGTAGTCAATTGCTGTAAAGTTTGCAAATCCAAGACCGGCAACAACAGCAACCATCGTAAGTACATAAGGACGACCCCAGATCAGTACACCGTCGCAGATCTGCGCGATCCATCCAACTAACAGACCATGTGCTTTATAGAAGGAATCTTCCTTTGTATAACCGATGGACTGTGCCACTTCATATAACAGACGGAAAAATAATACGGCAACCACCTGCGGTGCTGTAAAGATTGAAATAATAATCATTGCAATTGTAAACATGACCATAAACAATGTCGGACGGCCATGAATAAATCTTCTGGAAATGATCCATTTCACGATCCATTCAAATGCACCACTTTCTTCCATTACAGATGCAACCATCAGAAATGGGATAACTGCCGCACCACAAATATTACCCCACAGGGTCATATAGGTGGATGCTCCCGGTGCGACCTGCAGCATAACCGCTACTGTTACACTCAGAAGAGACGTCCATCCCGTTCCACATGTCAGCCATAAATAAATCGTTGGAATAAATACCGCGAGCATTCTGACTCCGGCATTTGTTAACCCGTTGGCTTCCGGCAGTCCGAAGTAGATCAGCACACCGGCGATCAACGCGATAATAAAGTGTTTTTGATACTTTTTCATAAATTCTTTCCTCCTTTTAACACACACTTATTATGACTTTTTTTTAACAATACCATTATATCTCTTTTTTCTTTGTTTTTTAAATAACAATTATCTGCATTTCTATTACAAAATGTAATTGAAATCTGTTATAATTTGGAGTGGAAATTATGTCAATACAAAGAAAGGAAACGAGAAATGACTTTTGATCAATTGCAATATTTTATTACGATCGCAAAAACCGGAAATATGACAAGAGCCGCCGAACAGCTTAATGTTGTCCAGCCTGCATTAAGCCGCGCGATTAAACGTTTAGAAACTGAACTGGATGTAAAACTTTTCGATCGAACCGGAAAATCTGTCGTTTTAAATGCAAACGGAACAGCCTTTTTGAAATTCGCAGAACAATGTGTAAACAGTTTTCATAAATTACATCATCTTCTTTCGAATGAAGAACTTCATGGATCTTTGTTAATTGGAAATATGCTGGAAAATATCAAAATCAATCGGGCGATCGTCGCTTTTTCTAATGCTTATCCTAATATTCATCTAGAGATCATCCGTTCTCCAAAAAAGAAACATCCTTCTATGTTTCATTTTTTCTTTGGAACAAGTGCATATGAAAGTTCCTATTTGAAAGATTCTCTTCAATCTGTCGAACTATGGCAGGAACCGATGTCCATGCTCGTTTCAAAAGACCATCCACTGGCCAATCATAAGAATATCCGTCTTAGCGATGCCAAAGATTACTCGTTCATTTTGCCATGCGATACAGAATTTTCCAATTTTATCAACCATTTTTTTGAACTCGCTGATTTTCAGCCTCTTTCTTATTTTAAAACAAATGATCAATCCATGTTAACCGAAATGATCCGAGGTTCCAACTGTGTTGCACTTACTCCGGCTTATTGTAATCTTTACGAAGACAAACATGATTTTCGGATCATTCCACTGACAGAACCGGAATATATTCGCCATACCTTTCTTTACCGTCCAATAAAAGATGCATATACTTCTTCTGAACAGGCCTTTTTTGACTTTATCACCGGTTATTTTATAGCAAATCCATTTCATTAACCGGAAATATATTGATTAAATGAATGATTTCTGTTATTTTCGCTTGAAATTTTTACTGTAGTACGGTAAACTATCAAAAGGTGAGAACAATGAGGTATCGCATCTATTGCGGTACCTTTTTGCATTTTTTCGCTTTTCGGACTTCTGACCGATAAATAAAGAAGAAAAGGAGGATAAAAATCATGTTGGAAGTAATAAGCGATATGATCTATAAGATTGATAATGCCATATGGGGATGGTGGCTGATCATCTTACTATTTGGTACCCATATTTTTATGACGTTTAAAACACATTTTATTCAATGGAAATCAATTACAAAAGGAATCAAACTTTCCGTAACAAAGGATCCGGATGCAGAAGGAGAAGTATCGAACTTCGGGGCTCTTACAACTGCTCTTGCGGCAACGATCGGAACCGGTAATATTGTCGGTGTTGGTACTGCGATCGCACTCGGTGGTCCGGGTGCCGTTCTCTGGTGTTGGTTATCCGGTGTATTTGGAATTGCAACAAAATATGCAGAATCTTTAATTGCTGTAAAATACAGAGTAAAAAAGAGAGACGGCAGAATGCAGGGTGGTGCGATGTATGCTCTTTCCCGCGGATTAAAATGGCAGCCGCTCGGAAAAATCCTCGGTATGATCTTTGCTGTATTTGCCGGATTTGCTTCTTTTGGAATCGGCTGCGCAACACAGGTAAACGCCATCGCGAATGTTGTACAGGCTAATACCAGTGTTCCAAAATGGTTTGTCGGTGTCGTTGTTGCGATTTTAACTGCATTTGTCATCTTTGGCGGTATTAAGTCTATCTCTAATGTCTGTGAAAAACTTGTTCCTTTTATGGCAATTTTTTATGTAATAGGATGTGTGATCATTCTTTGCATCAATTATGATTATATCATTCCGGCAATCATAACGATCTGCCGTCTTGCATTCCAACCAGGCGCTGCTGCCGGCGGACTTGTAGGAACCGGTATTATGATGGCCATGCGCTATGGTATTGCCAGAGGATTGTTCTCGAATGAATCCGGTATGGGTTCTGCTCCAATCGCGGCTGCAGCTGCCCAAACAAGAAATCCGGTACGCCAGGCACTCGTTTCTTCTACCGGTACTTTCTGGGATACCGTTGTTGTCTGCCTGATGACTGGTCTGACACTCGTCTCTACAATCATGAAAAACCCAGCGATCAATGCAAATGAGATTTCCGACGGCGGAATTTTAACGACTCTTGCTTTCGGACAGATTCCTTATCTTGGACCGATCATCCTGACGCTTGGCATCATTTGCTTTGCTTACTCAACGGTTCTTGGATGGGCATATTACGGAGAACGTGCCGTTGAATATTTCTCCGGTAAAAAAGGTCTGATCCCTTACCGTGTTCTTTATATTGTCGTTGCAGCAATCGCTCCGGTTGTGACTTTGGACGTTGTATGGGCCCTGGCTGATATTTTGAATGCTCTAATGGCCATTCCGAACCTGCTCGCTGTTATTCTTTTATCGAATGTAATATCAAAGGAAACCAAAAAATATATCAACGATCTTGACAAATGGGATGAAGCAGATGTTCCGATCGTTGACGATTAATTTTACATAAAGGATCCTATGAAAAACAGGGAATTCTCCAATTGAGAATCCCCTGTTTTTTCATGTATTATTTTCGATTATTTAACTGATGCTTTTTCTCATATTTTACGAGCAGATCTTTATTCGCCACCTCATATTTATTAAATGTCTTTTCCACCTTTGCCTGGTCGGTCTCTGTTCCATTATACCAGCTGCATTTGTTAAAATGCGCGATCAGAAATTGATTCGTCTGGAATTTATAATTTCTTCTTGCATACAATTCATTTAATGCAATCAATACTTCTTCTTCCGATAAATTATCGAGCTCCGATTCACTCAAATAACGGGAATCGCTGTCATGGAAGACAAAACCGTCAATTGTATAATTGGAAGGGACATACGTTTTCTCTGCCCGTACCAGATATTGATCATTGCTGAAACGAATATAGACTTCCCGTTCGAGATCCGTCTGCGACTCTTTCTGTGTCGTATACTGTACAACATACATCGCTTTCTGTGCCTGATAAATCTCATTATAAATCTGATCCATTGAAGAAACATTATTGATATTCCAATATTGTCCACCGGTCTGCTCTGCGATATCTGTCAGATCATAGTTGCTGACGCCGCTGCCGATTCCGATAATATAAACAGGAATATCGTACTGTTTTGCTTTCTCAATGACATAACTTTTTGTTGAATGACTGTTATTTTCCATACCGTCGGTAAAAGCAATGACGCATTTTGCTCCATTTTCTACTGTGATGTCGCTGATCGAATATACGATCGCATCGTAAAGAGCAGTCATATTTCCCATACTCAGGCTATTGATCGCATTCTTTAAAGTCGTTTCCTCATTGGTAAAGAATTGCTCCCGATTAACTGTATCGGCAAAGGAATACAGAGCTGCATTATCATTGACATTAAACTGCATGCTGCTCACAAAATTCGACATCGCCGTCTGCGCAAGACCGAGATTGGATCCCATACTTGCACTAACATCTGCTACAATTGCGGTATTCAGTCCTTCTTTTTGATCCATCTGCGAAACACTCTTGATCTTCACGTCTTTATAACCGACTTTCGCACTGATCTTTTCTTTTAAGGAAAATCCGGAGGCATCCAGCTGATCGAGCGATTCTCCACTTGTCAGATCCGAAATCGACAAATACAATTTTACTGATGGAAAATTCGTAACATCTACCTGCCGGAGTTCCATGCCATATTGAGAAGCAGAATTTGCAGCATCAATGATTCTCTGGCATTCCACATACTGCTTTTTTGCATTCAGATAATCCTTTTTCTCCAGATACTTTTCACCGGCTTCCTGATACTGTGCGATATCATTGATCTCAACCTCACAGAGATTTGATGTATTCGCATTATCTACACTGCTCGCAAGTGTTTTGATCTTATCACCTACTGTACTCTTTAATTCTGTTTCCAACTGATCCAATTGATTCGAAGCATATTTACATGCATCCAGATCCTCCTTTGCAATCGCTTCTTTCAGTACGTTCTTATCCTCATCAAATGCAGCCTGATCGCTGTCATCAATGATATACGGATAAAACCTGTCGTCCAGACCGTCATAAGTTTCCTGATAAGCAGCAAGCTTTCTGGACGGACTCGTTACAAAATAAATCCCCGCCGCAGCAACTGCCACGATTAATATCGCTGCAAGCACGAGCGGCATTTTACTTTTTGGCTTTTTGGGTTTCTCCGGTTTAACCGGATCGGGTTTTACTGAATTCAGTTTTTCACCACAATGATAGCAGTATTTTGCATCATCCGGATTTTGTTTTCCACAATTGGAACAAAACATAATGCTGTCCTCCCTTTCTCATTATTTTTATGTTACCTGTTATAGTATAACATAAAAACAGGAATTATGTCGGTTATTTGCTGATTTTGTATACAAAAAAAGCCCACCCGGATATTTCATCCGAAATGAACTTTTCCTTCTAGTCCATATACGTCAAAGATTTACCTCATCCCCGCTATGCACATATTGAACCTGATCTCTCATCACAGACTGCAAAATCTGAAATGGCAGTTCTCCTGTACAATGTCCCGTATAAAATTTTGTATGATATTTTTTCAATTCCTGAGCGATCGCATAAACCAGATCTTCATCTTTTTTCGTATAGCCGTCCCGCTTCATCATATGGAAACCGCTGATCACTACGTCCGGTTCCTTCCCATATAACTCCATAAATTTATCCAGAATATTCAGGATACCGTTATGAGCACATCCGGAAATCAGAATTTTTTGATTTCCGGATGTGATTACCAGATACTGTTCATGTAAAAACTCATCCTGGACAAAAGAATCACCCTTCTTTTCCTTTAAAATCCGGTTGCCCTCCGGCCACAATCTCCTGCCTTTCACACCTGTAAAAATCGATAATTCTTCATCAATCGTGTGATCACCGTCCAGCAGGATCAACTGAGGCAATGAAAGGATGTCCGGATCGATCCCGATATAACGCTCTACTGTTTTGCTCTTATGATAATAGGCATTGCCGGCGAAACGCTGCATATAAATCGGGGCTGTCGGATTGATCTTTGTAAAATCCAGGATTCCTCCGGCATGGTCATAATGCCCGTGACTTAAAATGAGCAGATCCACGTCTTTCAGATCAACCCCGCGGATCCTTGCATTCTCAATAAAACTTTTGCTGGCACCGGTATCAATTAATAATTTATGGTTTAACGTTTCGATATAAAAACTGAGCCCATGTTCGTACAGACAACCATGATCTCCTTCTGTATTTTCCATCAGATTGATCATTCTCATTTTTCTACTCCGATGCCAGTTCCAGCATGCGTTTTAATGGTGCATGCGCATCATTTCTCGTTTCTTCCGGCAGTTCTACTTCTGCATCCATATGTTCGAGTGCTTCTGCGATCCCCTCCAGAGAAACCTTTTTCATATCCGCACAAATCTGATCCTGTCCGACAGGGAAGAACTTTTTGTCCGGATTTTTCTGCATCAGTTCATAAAAAACGCCCATCTCGGTGGCAATCAGAAATTCATCATCATCAGAAGCCGTCGCATAATCAATGATCTGAGACGTGCTGCCGACATAATCTGCCAATTCAAGTACATCACCGGTACATTCCGGATGCGCCAACATCTGCGCATGCGGATGTGCTTCCTTTGCTTTCCGGACATCGTCTGCCAGAATCGCCTTATGTACGTGACAGTATCCATCATTAAAGATAAAGTGTTTTTCAGGAAGCTGTGCGGCAATGAATCTTCCGAGATTATGATCCGGGATAAAGAAGATATCCTTGTTCGGAAGTTTCTTAACGATTTTTAACGCATTCGAAGATGTCACACAGACGTCCGATGCTGTTTTGATCTCTGCCGTTGAATTCACATAACATACAACCGCTACATCCGGATATTCTTTACGGACTTCCTCAATTTTTTTCATATCTACCATATGTGCCATCGGGCAGTCCGCATGACGATCCGCCATGATCACTTTCTTTTCCGGATTTAAAATCTTTGCACTTTCTCCCATAAAAGAAACACCGCAGAATAAGATCACACTCTCCGGAACTTTTGTTGCAACTTCTGCAAGATAATAGGAATCGCCGACATAATCTGCAATCTCCTGTACTTCACCGTCTACGTAATAATGGGCTAATATTACCACATCTTTTTCCTTTTTCAGCTGCGCAATCCTGCTTTTTATACTTTCATTCATCTTACATTCTCCAATTATATAAAATATATCTATCGTAACATTCCAATTATATTTCGATTAATTCCTGTTGTCAACTTATTTTTACATATTCCATGTCAACTGACAAGACAGCTTGAACGAAAATAAAAACTTCTTCTATACAAAACAACAGGCGGAAAGAAATTCACTTTCTTCCCGCCTGAAAATAGAAAAATCCAGTATATTTACTTTTCTCCAAAATTGATGCCCGCTAATTTTGCTTCAACAATCACATCGGATTCCGGATCGACATATTTTAATTTGCCTGCAACTTCTTCCAGCGGAACACGGATGATTTCATTATTACGGACTGCTGCCATCTTACCATAATCTTCTTCCAGGATCATCTGTGCAGCTGTAGCGCCAAGACGTGTTGCAAGTACACGGTCATATGCACAAGGATTGCCGCCTCTTTGAACATGTCCAGGATTAGCAACACGAAGTTCCGCATCCGTCTTTTTCGCAAGTCTCGCTGCAAGCTCTTCCGAAGCTGTTGTATAATTTTCTGCTGCTCTCTTTGCCCTTAATTCTTTTTTGCTCAGTTTTGCATCTTCTTTTGAGATTGCTCCTTCGGCGCATGCGATGATCGAGAACTTTGCACCGGATTTCTTTCTCTGTTTGATCGCTTTTGCAATCGCATCGATATCATATGGGATTTCCGGAAGAAGGATAATATCAGATCCGCTGGCAATTCCGGCATATAAAGTAACCCATCCAACTTTATGTCCCATAACTTCTACAATAAATACACGGCTGTGAGAAGATGCAGTCGTATGAATGCGGTCAATGTATTCTGTTGCAACATCTACAGCACTCTGGAAGCCAAACGTCATTTCTGTTCCGTATAAGTCATTATCAATTGTTTTTGGAAGTGTTACAACATTCAGTCCTTCTTCTCTTAACAGATTCGCCGTTTTATGAGTACCGTTACCGCCCAAAACAACAAGGCAGTCTAAATTCAGTTTATGATACGTATGTTTCATTAACTCTACTTTATCATTACCCTTATCGTCCGGTGTTCTCATTAATTTAAATGGCTGTCTGGATGTACCGAGGATCGTACCGCCTTTATTCAGAATCCCTCTGAAATCTTTTGCGCCCATCACATTAAATTTTGAATACATCAATCCTTTGTAACCATCCAAAAATCCATAAATCTCTACATCTTTACGTTTTGCATATAGTCCTTTTACAACTCCCCGCATTGCAGCGTTGAGCGCCTGGCAGTCACCGCCGCTTGTAAGCATTCCAATTCTTAACATTTTTTTACCTCCTGATCCTTCTTTTATCGAAATCTTCATTGATCTCAGCACAATATCTGTTTTTCATTATACTCCTTTTTTTCCATTCACACAATGGATAAGAGCAAAAGCAGGGAAATTATTTCAGTTTTTCAAATACTTTTAAGACAAGATCCCAAGTACGTTTCGTCGATGAAATGCTCAAAACTTCATTCGTCGTATGTACATTTGCCATCTGCGGACCAAATGAAACCGCATCCAGTCCTTCCATTTTAGCAGAAAACATACCACATTCCAGTCCGGCATGGATACCTTCTACAACCGGTTCTTTTCCATATAATGATTTATATGTCTCAACCATAACATCACGAAGCCTGGAATCTGATTTATATTCCCATCCCGGATATGCACCGGAAATTTCTACCGAACCACCTAAAAATTCCGTCAGGGAATGAAGTTTATCGATCAAAAATTCTTTTTCTGTTTCACTGGAGCTTCGAACAGCATAAGAGAATCGAACATCTGCATCACTTGTGGAAAGGATGCCGAGATTCAGAGAGGTCTGTACCATACCTTCCATCTCCGGATTCATACGCTGAATGCCGTTTGGAAGATTCACTAAACAGGTAATAACAGACGCTGTTGCAAGTGCTGTCATGCAGGTTACTTCCTGTTCTCCCTGCTCTTCAAACGAAATCTTAATGTCCGGATCAACTGCACTGTACTCCGCCTGTACTTCTGCCATAACTGCCTGCATCGTTTCTTTTGTCTGTTCGATCTGATCTTTTGGTACAGCGATCACTGCTTCACTATAAGTTGCGATCGCATTGTCTTTTTCTCCGCCATTTACAGAGATCAGACGAAAATCTTCATATTCAGCACCGTATAAAATTCTGCCGAGTGTAACATTTGCATTCAGACGTCCTTTGTTGATTTCAACACCGGAATGGCCGCCAATGAAACCATCTAAACGTACCTTTAATACGTCTGCAGTCATTGTTTCGGTATCATACGGAAGAATGCAAGTAGCCGTTGCGCCGCCGGCACAGCTGACCGTAAAAACGCCCTCATCTTCTGAATCCATATTCATGAATAAGCGTCCTTTTAAATCGGATACATCAATATAATCCGCACCCAGCATACCAATTTCTTCATCAACCGTAAAAACAGCTTCGAGCGGAGGATGTGCGATGGAATCGTCATCCAGTACCGCGAGCATGATCGCTACTGCAATCCCGTTATCGCCTCCAAGAGAGGTTCCTTTTGCAGAGATCAGATCTCCATCCAATACCTCCAGATCCAATCCGTCTGTCTCCATGTTTTTATCACATCCATCGACCTTTACTGCGACCATATCCATATGTCCTTGTAAAATCACAGGTTCTGATTGTTCATAGCCTTCGGATCCATCTTTCCAGATGATCACATTCTTTTTTTCATCCTGACGGTATTTTAATCCGCGTTCTTTTGCAAACTCCACCAGATAATTACTGATCTGCCCAACATTTGTGGAACCATGCGGAATAGAACAGATCTTTTCGAAATACTGAAATACGTTCACTGGTTCATAATTCGATAATACGCCCATAATAGCCTCCTTGTTATTTCACTTTTTTATATCTTATGCCTTCTTTTTCAAGCTGGCCAGTTTTTACCATATAACCAAGCAGCTTATTCGTAAAATCCTTCGTGTCTCTGACAACGGCTTTATTTTGCGAAAAAGGTAATTTTGCAGTTAAGCCTTCACACAATCGTTCTGCTTCTTTTTGTGTGATACTGTCATGATTTTTCATATATTTTTTTATTTTACTCTGTCCATTGCTAAAAAGCAGGTTTAAGAGATCTTTTTCCTGATTTTTCTGTCTGGCTAGTCCCCATACATAGATGATCATCGTTGCAATAGCAAATAAGAGTATTCCAATAATGATTGTACTGATCTTCATATTCACTCCTTATGCCTGATCACGGCCATTTTCTTTCTTATATTGAATATAGTGATGCTGCTCCAAAATGACAAAGAATTTAACCAGACGTTCATATAACTGATGAGATGCTCCTTTACGTTCTTTATTTAAGATCTGACCGATTTCATAGATCGACTTTGTCCCATCAATCTGCTTCCATACAAAACTGCCGTAATCGTCTAATTTAATAAAACTATATCTTGGTTTATGAAAAATTTTCTGGGCAAGAAAATGATAGAACCCTTTATTCTCTACTGTCACTTCGACCAACCCATCATCTGTCTCTTCCCACGCCAGATTGATCATAGGAATTTTATCAATATAATTTCCCCTGTTTTTTTTCTTACTCATAATATAAAATCACCTTGTCTACGTTTTCTCCCAGTATAACACAAAATGGTCTGTTATACAAAATCGGGTACCGCCATCCAAATGACAGTACCCGGTCAACATACATACCCCTGCGCCTTGACGCATGATTATGACAGCTTATGCTGATTTTTTGTTTCTACATACATAATTCAGCGTTGCAAGCAATGCAGCAAATGCAATGAGGCCGACCCAATTACCGATTGCCATAAAATTATCTCCATAAATGGAAGACATGTTTATATCTACCCCAAATACTGCAATAACTGCAAGCAAGATACCAACTAAGCCTTCACCGGCGATCATACCGGAAGAATAAAGAATACCGGCATCCACTGCATTTTTACGTGCTTCTTCGCTCGCAAATTTTTTCTTGTTTTCCACATAAGAACGAATCAGTCCGCCAACAAAGATCGGAGCACTTAAGTGGATCGGTAAATAGAGTCCGATCGCAAAAGCAAGTACCGGAATACCAAGTACTTCAACTGCAACTGCAACAAATGCACCCATAAAGATCAACGTCCATGGCAAGGTTCCTCCCATAACGCCTTCTACTACCATCTTCATCAAAGATGCCTGAGGTGCAGGGATTGCTTCAGAACCAAATCCCCATGCAGCATTTAACAGATACATAACACCGCCGATCGCAATTGCTGCTACGATACATCCTAAAATCTCACCCATCTGCTGTAATCTTGGTGTCGCACCAACAATATATCCGCTTTTTAAATCCTGAGAAGTATCACCTGCAATTGCTGCGATGATACAAATGATCGTGCCAACTGTAATAGCTGCGATCATTCCGGCTGCTCCGGTTGTTCCGGTTGCCTTAAAAACTGCTGTTGTAATAATCAATGTCGCGATAGCCATGCCGGATACCGGATTATTGCTGCTTCCTACAAGTCCAACCATACGGGAGGATACCGTTGCAAAGAAGAAACCTGCAATGATGATGATAACTGCTCCGGCAGGACTTACCGGAATAGATGGGATCAAAACCATTGCGACCGCGATCAGGATAATACCGACTAATACAACTCTCATAGAAATATCCTGCTGTGTTCTGACACCGCCGCTTACATTTTTACCAATGCCGCCAACTGCCTGTTTAAATGTTTTGACCATAGTAGGCAGAGTTTTAATTAAACTGATGATACCACCTGCAGCAACTGCGCCGGCACCAATATAACGGATGTACTGACTCCAGATAGATCCAGGATCAAGCTGATTGAATGGGATCGCATTACCTGCTTCGTCAACGATAGCAGAAGCTGTATCGCCTCCAAAATAAGAAATTGCAGGAATTAATACAAGATAGGATAAGATACCGCCGGCAAACATATAGCTGGATATCTTAAGGCCGCAAATGTAGCCGACACCTGCAAGAGCGGGCAGTACGTCCATACCGATACCACATGTGTATGTTTCATTTTGGATATCAAAGTTTACTTCGCTTGGGAAGAGGCTTAACCCATCGGCAATAAATTTATAAACTGCCGCAATTCCAAGTCCTGCAAATACGACTTTCGATTTATCCCCGCCTTCTTCTCCCGCCAGAAGAACTTCCGCACAAGCCGTTCCTTCCGGATATGGAAGTACCCCATGTTCTTCTACGATCAAAGCCGTACGAAGAGGGATCATAAAAAATACACCAAGAAAACCACCACAGACTGCAACCGCTGCGATCAAAGGAAAAGAAGCATTTGTATGTACGATAATAATACATACAAATGCCTCTTTCCCTTCTGTTCATTCTTAATGTTTCGCTTCTCTGTAAAAGAATTCATGCAGGGCTTCAAAAGATTTGACCCAGGTTTTTAATTCTTCTGTTGTCATATGTGCGATCAAAGCATCCGTCATCCTTTCATGAAACTCTTCATGATGTTTATATGCTGCGATCCCTTTTTCAAGCAAACAAATATTTACAACTCTGCGGTCCTTATCACTTCTCTGCCGAACAACATATCCCTTTTGTACTAATGCATTCATGGATGTTGTTAAAGATCCAACCGTAATATTCAGTTTTTTTGCGATCACAGACATTCGATTGCCTTCTCCCAAGCCAATTGCCGCAATGATATGCATGTCATTGTTCGTAATATCCTTAAATTCATCCGTAATGATCGCTTTTTCTTCCAGATCCATGATTTCATTAAAAAACTCTATTAATGTTGTATTGATCTTATCTCGTAACTCTAAATCCATTCATATACTCCCTGCAAATATCAATATGGCCTGCTATACTAGATAACATGGAACGACTCCAATACTTCTTTTACAGTTTCAATTTTTTCAGCCTGATAACTTTTCGCTCCGCAGAAAAGCAGTGCCTGATCAATTTCGCCCTTTGCAGCATGAATCAACGCTTCGGTAATGCAATACGGAGTGCTGGCCGGATCACACGTATGAATACAGCGATAACAATGTTTTGGAGCAAAACGCTCTCCATCCATAATGTTTTTAATAAAGCTGTTCATGATCGCGCGTCCAGGCATGCCGACCGGACTTTTTATAATTGCAATATCCTCTTTTTTCGCATTAATATAAGTCATTTTATATTTTTCATCAGCATCACACTCCACCGTTGTCACAAATCGGGAACCGATCTGGACACCGTCAACACCGAGTGACATCGCATGCTGAAAATCTTCCTCTGTGTAAATACCGCCACCCAGGATAACAGGAATCTTTTTATCATACATCGCTTCATATTCCGAAACGATCTTTTGTATTTTTTTTACTTCCTGATCATAAACATCCTGTGAAAATTTTTCCAGCTGTTTTTGATTGAAACCAAGATGTCCACCCGCAAGAGGGCCTTCGATCACAATCGCATCCGCTGTCCGATGAAATTTTTTCGACCAGTATTTCAAAATAACCTTTGCAGATTTCTCTGTCGAAACGATCGGTGCGATCGCAATGTCATAATCTTTTACATATGCTGGAAGCTCAACCGGGAGACCGGCTCCTGATACGATCATATCGGCTCCGGCTTCTGCCGCTTCTCTGACATGTTCTTCATATTGATTCATTGCAACCATGACATTGAATGCAATCACGCCATCCGGAGCGATTTCCCTTGCTTTTTTTAGTTCTTCATGAATGGCTTTTCGATTAGCAGCCAAAGGATCTTTATAAAAATCCGGATCACGATAACCAATCTGAGAAATAGAAATTGTTCCGACACCGCCTTCTTTTGCAACCGCGCCGGCCAAACGGCCCAGACTGATCCCAATGCCCATGCCCCCCTGAAAAATCGGAATTTTTACCTCTTTTTTTCCGATATAAAATGAATTACTCATTTTTCATTTATCTCCTTACATCTTACGAAAACGATCATATCGTTCATTGATCAATTGGTCTATGGACTTACTGTCTGTTTTCTGTAAGAACAGACAGATTTTATCCTTTAATTCTTCACATACCTTATCCATGGAATCAGCAGTATAATTTTCCGGTTCCATAATAATGTCTTCTACAAAACCGGCTCTATACAGATCATATGAAGTCAGTTTCATCACTTTTGCAGCATTTTTTGCCAGTTTTGCATCTTTCCATAAGATAGAAGCAAAACCTTCCGGCGATAAGATTGAATAAACTGCATTTTCAAGCATCCAGACTTCATCCGCTACTGCAAGTGCAAGCGCACCACCGCTCCCTCCTTCACCAATAAAAATTGATAAAATCGAAGTTTTCAGATCAGACATTTCAAAGAGATTTTTAGCGATCGCTTCTCCCTGCCCATGCTCTTCCGCTTCCATTCCGCAAAATGCACCCGGAGTATCCACAAAACAAATGACTGGACGATGGAATTTCTCTGCCTGCCGCATAAGACGAAGAGCTTTTCTGTAACCTTCCGGAAGCGGCATTCCAAAATTGCGTTTTACGTTTTCTTTCGTCGATTTTCCTTTCATCTGAGCGATAACAGTAACCGGTCTTCCCATAAACCAACCGATACCGCCACAGACTGCCGGATCATCTCCATAGAAACGATCGCCGTGAAATTCCATAAACCCATCAAAAATACCTTCTATATAATCTCCACCTACCGGGCGTTCGCTCTGTCTAGAGAGCTGGACTCTTTCCCAGGCAGTTTTTTCATTTCTGCTTTTCATAGAAACAGGAGCATATAGCGGAACTTTATGTTTTGACACATCTGCATATTCCTTTTGATGCAAATGCAAGAGCTTGATCAAAGTATCACGCATATACTCTCTTCTGACAATCTGATCGATAAATCCATGCTCCAAAAGAAATTCCGAACGCTGAAATCCTTTTGGAAGTTTCTGTCCGATCGTTTGCTCAATGACTCTTGGACCGGCAAAACCAATTAACGCTTCCGGTTCAGCAAGAATAATATCACCAAGCATCGCAAAACTTGCAGTTACACCACCAGTCGTCGGATTTGTCAACACAGATATATATAACAGTCCTGCCTCACTATGACGCTTTAAAGCTGCAGAAGTCTTGGCCATCTGCATCAAAGAGGTCATCCCTTCCTGCATTCTTGCGCCCCCGGAACAGGTAAAGATAATGACCGGAAGACCGAGGGCTGTTGCCTTTTCAATCCCTCTGGTAATTTTTTCTCCAACAACCTCTCCCATGCTGGCTGTCAGAAATCGGCAATCCATGATCATAAGAACCGTTTCATAACCGCCGATCAATGCTTTTCCTGTCACAACAGCTTCATCCAGTCCGGTTCTTTGCTTCAATTCCTGAATTTTGGCAGGATAATTCTTTAAATTCAGAGGATTCTCGTTTTTCAAACCAAGATCCCATTCTGTAAATGTACCTTCATCAACGAGCGTTTCAAGCCTTTTATCTGCAGGCATACGAAGATAGCCGCCACATTTCGGGCAAATATAATCGTTATTTTCACATTCCTCGACAAAAATACCTTTCCCACACAGATTACACTTTTTCATTAAACCTTCTGGAACTACCGGTTTTCTCTTATCGCTTTGAAATGCTCGATTTGATTTTGCAGTTTTCTTAAAAATATGATTAAAATCCATGCATTAATCCTCCTGCATTTCTTTCAAAACTTTATCCATATAAGAAATCGTAATATTACCCTTCTTATAATCTTCCCTTTCCATGATTCCATATAAGAAATCGATATTGGTCGTAATTCCTTCGATGATCACTTCACCAAGAGCACTGTGCATCTTTTTGATCGCTTCACTCCGGTTTTTCGCATAAACGATTAGTTTTGCCATCATCGAATCATAATATGGCGAAATCGTATAGCCGCTGTATATTGCAGAATCAATTCGAATTCCTTTTCCACCCGGTAAATACATATCCTGAATCGTTCCCGGACACGGACAGAAATTGCGATATGGGTCTTCTGCATTGATCCGACATTCGATCGAATGTCCCGTAATGTGAACCTGATCCTGTGTATAAGAAAGTTTCTGTCCATCCGCAATACGGATCTGTTCCTTAATCAAGTCAATGCCTGTAACCCATTCCGTTACCGGATGTTCTACCTGAATACGGGTATTCATTTCCATAAAATAGTATTTTCGGTCTGCCTCCAATAAAAATTCAATCGTTCCTGCATTCGTATATCTTGCCGCTTTCGCAGCACGTACAGCAACCTCTCCCATTTCCTTTCTTAATTCTTCATCGACAGCTGTTGACGGAGCCTCCTCGATCATCTTCTGATGATTTCTCTGAATCGAACAGTCTCTTTCGCCAAGATGGATCACATTTCCATACTGATCGGCAAGAATCTGGAATTCAATGTGCTTTGGATTTTCAATATAATGTTCCAGATACATACGGGCATCCCCAAATGCCTGGGATGCTTCCTTCTGTGCAGTCAAAAACTCATGTTCAAACTCATCTTTTGAACGCGCAACTCTCATTCCTTTACCGCCGCCGCCAAGCACTGCTTTAATAATAACCGGATATCCGATGGATTCAGCGATTTCAATCCCACGGTATAATTCTGTCACTGGTTCGTCACTGCCCGGAATAACCGGAACACCTGCATTTGACATCGTCTGTCTTGCATGCGCTTTATTCCCGAGACTTTCAATCGTTCTGGAATCCGGCCCGATAAATGTAATATTGCATGCTTCACACAGTTCTGCAAAACGGCTGTTTTCTGATAAAAAGCCAAATCCCGGATGAATCGCATCTGCGCCCGTGACCATCGTAGCACTAATGATCTGCTCCATATTTAAATAACTGTCTTTTGCAGGTGCCGGACCGATACAAACTGCTTCATCAGCAAGCTGTGCATGAAGTGCTGTTTTATCTGCTTCCGAATATACTGCAACAGTTTCAATGCCCATTTCTCTGCAGGCACGAATAATGCGGATTGCAATTTCGCCGCGGTTTGCAACTAATATTTTGTGTATCATAACAAACTCCTAACTGACCGCAAAAGTAAGTTCCGCTTTTACTACAACTTTTCCATCAACAGTGGCAATTGCTTCGCCAACGCCAATCGGTCCTTTCGATTTAATAATTTTCGTCTCTAACCGTATCTTGTCACCAGGAACAACTTTCTCACGGAATTTACATTTATTGATTCCACCAAAATAAGCTGTTTTCCCTTTATTCTCCTCCAGAGAAAGAATTGCTACCGCACCGACCTGCGCCAGTGCTTCAATTGTCAGGACTCCCGGCATAACCGGTTCCTGAGGAAAATGTCCATTGAAAAAGTCTTCACGGAATGAAACACATTTGTATCCTACCGCTCTGACACCCGGTTCTAATTCTTCAATATAATCAATTAACAAAAACGGATGTCTGTGCGGAATGATCTTTTCGATTTCCTTAATCCCTAACTTCATACTTTTCTCCTATTACTGAATGAGGAATAATGGCTGGCCATATTCCACAGCCTGTGCATTTTCTACACAAATTTCAACAATCGTTCCATCATACTCTGATTCGATCTCATTCATCAGTTTCATAGCCTCTACGATTGCCAGTGTCTGTCCCTTTGTTACTTTATCGCCCACTTTTACAAATGGTTCTTCATCTTCAGAAGGAGCAGCATAAAATGTTCCAACTAATGGAGAAACAACAACATTGCCCTCCGGTTCTGTTTCGGTCTGAACATCGACAGGCGCTTCTGGCGCTGTTTCCTTTTGTACTGTGCGTACAACAACATTTTCTGCCGCACTCGGACAGCTCATAGAAAGTCTGACATCACCTTCCTGATATTCAAAATTCGATAATCCGGCTTTTGACACCGCTTTTACTAATTCTAAAATCTGATCGTATTCCATAAGACTACTCCTCATATTTTTTTATCAATAATGATGCATTATGTCCGCCAAAACCAAGAGAATTTGAAATTGCAACATTAACCGGCTGTAAAACAGGTTCTCCGATCACATAATCCAGATCACATTCTTCATCTTTTTCTGTCGTTCCAACGGTTGGATGGATATAACTTTCCTGAACGGATTTTACACAAGTGATCAATTCTACCGCACCGGCTGCGCCAAGCAAATGACCGATCATCGATTTTGTAGAATTGATCTTTAAATGAGCCGCCGCATCTCCAAATGCCAGATGAATCGCTCTTGTCTCAAACAGATCATTGTGATGTGTACTTGTTCCATGCGCATTTACATAATCCACTTCTTCCGGCGTAACACCGGCTTCCTTCATAGCAAGTTCCATTGCTTTTGCAGCACCGCTTCCATCTTCTGCCGGAGATGTAATATGAAATGCATCACAAGTTGCACCATAGCCAGACAGTTCAGCATAAATCTTTGCTCCACGAGCTTTTGCATGTTCCAATTCCTCTAAAACGACAACGCCTGCACCCTCTCCCATAACAAATCCGCTTCTGTTCTTATCAAATGGAATGGATGCTTTATAAGGATCTTCTTCTGTCGACAATGCTGTCATATTTGAAAAACCTGCCACTGCAAGTGGTGTAATGCTGCTTTCCGTACCGCCTGCAAACATAACATCTGCATCTCCATACTGGATCGCACGTAAGGCATCGCCAATAGAATGACTTCCTGTTGCACACGCAGTCACTACATTCGTACATTTTCCTTTACATCCAAGTGCGATCGCCGTATTTCCGGCAGCCATATTCGAAATCATGTTCGGGATCAGCATCGGACTGATTCTTTTTGGTCCCTTTTCCAGTAATTTCTTATGTTCGCTTTCCATGATCGGAAGTCCACCAATCCCGGAACTGATGATTACTCCAACTCTGTATGGATCTTCCTGTTCCATAACAATTCCGGAATCCTCTGCAGCTTCCATCGCTGCACTGACCGCATATTGTGAAAATACGTCCATACGTCGTCCTGCTTTTTTGTCCAAACGCTGTTTTACATCAAATCCTTTTACTTCCGCAGCATTTTTAACTTTATAATCCGTTGTATCAAATTTTGTGATCGGACCAATTCCGACTTTTCCTTCTTTAATTCCGTCCCAGAATTCCGGAACAGAATTACCGATCGGCGTGATCGCGCCCATTCCGGTAATTACAACTCTACGTTTCATATTAATCTCCTTTATCTACATTACCATTCCGCCATCAACTAACAGCACCTGTCCGGTAATATAAGATGCTGAATCAGAAGCAAGAAAGACAGCAGCATTGGCAATATCCTCAGGATCGGCAAAACGTCCAAGCGGAATCTGTTTCATAGCCTGTTCTTTTACTTCTTCTGATAAAATATCCGTCATTTCTGTCTTAACAAATCCGGGAGCAATGGCATTGACCGTAATATTTCTAGATGCAAGTTCTTTCGCTGCTGACTTTGTCAGCCCGATCATTCCCGCTTTGGAAGAACAATAATTTGCCTGTCCGGCATTCCCTGCTACACCGGAAACAGAAGAAATGTTAATGATCCTTCCGCTTTTCTGCCGCATCATGATGCGGCTGGCAAATCTCATACAATTGAATGTCCCTTTCAGATTTGTATCGATAACGGCGTCAAAATCATCTTCTGACATTGCCATTAAAAGACCATCTTTCGTGATACCTGCATTATTAACAAGAATATCAATTTTACCAAAGGTCTTTTTGACAGATTGGATCATTTCCTTACATGCGTTAAAATCCGCAATATTACACTGAAAGATTTCTGCTTTTCCTCCCAGTACTTCGATTTCCTCTTTTACCGATTCTGCACGTTTCTGATTTCCATTATAGTGAATCGCAACAGCAGCTCCCGCTTTGGCAAAGGCAAGAGCGATCGCTCTGCCTATACCTCCGGAAGCTCCTGTAACAATTGCAGTTTTATTTTTCAGCATTTAACTAAGCTCCTTTATCTGATCAATCACCTGTTCCATCTGTTCCCATGTACCAATTCGATATACCGGTACTGTTTTATCGATTTTCTTCATAAATCCGGATAAGGTTTTTCCAGGTCCGATCTCAACAAAAAGATCAACGCCGTCCCGGATCATATTGCGTACGCTCTGTTCCCATAAAACAGAACTGTATACCTGCTGTTTTAACAGATCGGCAGAAAGTGAAATATCTTCAATTTTTTCTGCAGTTACATTTGTAACATATGGGATCTTAAGAGTGTGCCACTGAACATCGTTCAAGGTATCCGCAAGAGTTTCTCCTGCTTCTTTGAGGTAAGGTGAATGAAAAGGTCCACTGACGTTAAGCAGCATCACTCTTCTCGCCCCTGCTTCTTTGATTGCAGGAATCAGCTGTTCAATCCCATCTTTTTTCCCAGTGATCACAATCTGACCCGGACAGTTATAATTTGCGATCGTTACATCATCTCTCGTATCTGTCACTGCTTTTACCTGTTCTCCGGACAAACCGAGAACAGCAGCCATTCCGCCGGAACCGTCCGGAACGGCATGATGCATCAGATTACCGCGGCGCCAGATGACTTTCACAGCATCATCAAAGTCCATACCACCGGCAGTTTCAATCGCACAATATTCACCAAGACTTAAACCGGCAGTTATATCCGGCGTTAATCCAGCTTCCTCGATTGCTTTTGTCATTGCAATACAGGTCGTTACCAACGCTGCCTGCGTATAATCGGTTCGATCTAACAGGTCATTCTTTTCAAAACAAAGCGCAGCCACATCAAATCCCAATAATTCAGATGCTCTGTCAAAGATTTCTTTTGACAGAGTGCTGTTTTCATAAAAATCTTTTCCCATTCCGACGGTCTGTGAACCCTGACCCGGATATAAAAATGCTATCTTACTCATATTGACTGCCTTTCAAAAGTTCCTGTGCCTCGCCATATACCTTTTCGATGATCTCTTTACAACTGAGTTCCTCTTTTACCAGTCCTGCGATCTGACCAGCCATAACGCTTCCATGCATTACATCGCCGTCTACAACCGCTTTTCTTAATCCACCGAGTGTCAGCTTTTCCAGTTCTTCCAAAGAAGCACCTGCTGCTTCCAGACGCAGATATTCTTTTGTCTGCTGGTTTCTTAATGTACGTACCGGATGTCCGGTTGATCTTCCGGTTACTTTTGTATCGATATCTTTTGCTTTGATCACTTTTTGCTTATATGCTTCGTGAACAATGGATTCCTTGGAAGCAACAAAAATCGTTCCCATCTGCACAGCTTTTGCACCGAGCATCATAGCAGCCGCAAATCCTCTTCCATCTGCAATTCCGCCTGCCGCGATGACCGGAATGGATACTGCATCCACAACCTGTGGAACCAAAACCATCGTTGTTGTTTCTCCAATATGTCCGCCGGATTCTGTACCTTCTGCGATGACCGCATCAGCACCTGAACGTTCCATACGTCTTGCCAGTGCTACACTTGCAACAACCGGAACAACTTTTACTCCGGCTTCTTTCCACATTTTCATATATTTTTCCGGATTTCCGGCACCTGTAGTTACTACTTCAACGTGTTCTTCTGCAATGATCTGGGCAATTTTATCTGCATCCGGATTCATCAGCATCAGATTGACGCCAAATGGTTTGTCCGTATGTTTCTTTACCTGTTGAATCTGATCTTTCACCCATTCTGCAGGTGCTCCACCGGAACCGATAATTCCAAGTCCGCCTGCTTCTGAAACAGCGGAAGCCAATTCCCAAGTACCAACCCAGGCCATACCGCCCTGAATGATCGGATACTGGATACCAAGTAATTCTGTGATTTCTGTTTTCATAAATAACTCCTAGTTACATTTTTCTTCTAAGTAATTTACAAGATCTCCAACTGTTTTAATGGATTCAAGGTCTTCAGAAGGAATTTCTACGTCAAATTCATCTTCTAATGTCATAACCATTTCAAAAAGATCCAGAGAATCTACTTCTAAATCATCTTTAAAAGAAGCATCTAAAGTTACCTGGCTTTCTTCTACGTCCATTTCTTCCATAATTAATTCTTTTACTTTGTCAAACATCGTTTTTTCCTCACTTTCTTTTCTTACCATTCTAAATACATACCGCCCCAGGTAAGGCCTGCGCCAAATCCTGCAACGATCAATTTCATACCCGGTTTTAATTTCCCCTGCCTGTTCAGATCATCCAGCAAAACCGGTATACTTGCGGATGAAATATTGCCATTTTCCTGCAGGTTCATTGGAAATTTGCTTATATCCTGCTGCAAATGCTTTGCAATCGATGTAATGATCCTTTCATTTGCCTGATGCAACAGGAACAGATCAATTTCTTCAACAGAACGTCCGCTTTGTTCCAGAATCTCATGGATCAACTGTGGAATCTGTTTTACCGCAAATTTATAAATCGCCCGGCCATCCATAAAAATGTGATTGCCGTACGGAGATTTCTCAGCTCCGAAACCGGAACTGCAAGATAATGCAGCACCTTTTGCCCCATCACTGTGAAGCACAAAAGGGACCTCAATGTTACTGTCCTGACAAGTGATCACCGCTGCCCCGGCACCATCTCCAAATAAGATACATGTTCCACGGTCTGTCCAGTCAATGAGATTGGACAGACATTCAGATCCAATAACAAGTGCTGTCCGGATCAAGCCCGCTTTCATTTGAGCAGCTGCTACCTGATACGCAGAAATAAAACCGGTACAAGCTGCATTCAGATCAAATGCAGCAGCGTTGTCAGCACCGATCGCAGCCTGAACCTCACATGCCGCACATGGCAAAATCTGCTCAGCAGATACAGAAGATACGATGACCAGGTCAATTCCGGCAGGCTCAATTCCCGCATTGCGAATAGCTTCTTTTGCTGCACTGACAGCCATTGATACGACGGTATCCTGTTCTGCTATATGTCTTGCCTTAATTCCGGTCCTGCTTTGTATCCACTCATCACTGGTGTCCACCATTTCGGAAAGTTCGAAATTATCCATCAGATGATCCGGAAGATACGAACCTGTTCCCGTAATCTTTGCATACATAGTTCTTTCCTCTTTCTTTTTTCATAAATGTAACATAGTTTTGTTTGAAACATAAATAGTTTTAAAGTCAAACTATTGAATACTAATATAACATAAGCATAGAAATAGTCAAGTATTTTTTTATGTGCCTGTAAACAATGATTTTATCTTCGTTCGCGCACGATATACCAGATGCCAAGCGCAAACAAAGCGACTGCACCCAGGATCCTGTCAATTCCAGCGGGCACGTTTCCATACAGGACATTTGCGATTCCTGACACAGCAAATGCAGCTGCAACTAAAAAAAATAATCCGATCAGCATGATCGTTCCCTGTTTTTCTTTTTCGTTCATTTCTTTTTTCTGCTTTGCTTTTTTCTCTTCTTTCATATGTCTTACTCCCTAAGCCTTTGTCCGTTTTTCATTAAGCTGGAAATGCTGATAATCTTTAGTTTCTTCCCAATCACCTCCCCAGTGAAAGCCTTTTTCTATAAATAATTGATAACAGAGGTCCATATGATCAATCTTATGGGGAGCTTCTTTTTGCCGACTTACGTATCTTCCGGCGTTGAGCGGAGTAAAACTTCCGTCGGATAAAACATACGGATTATAAAGAGGATTAATATCTACCGCCCTGCCATATGCATGTTCTGACAATATATTCGTTCCTGCGATCATACGAAAATTAAAGCAGGAACTGTTATTGTCTGCCATAGATAATTCATCATTGCCTCCATAAACATCCACCAACAGCATCTTTTCAATTGGATAACCCGCCTCATAGAGGCTGCGGAAAATATCACACAGATCTTTTGCAATCTCCTTGTGACAGATCATCTCTCCAATATGCGTCTTCTGATCGAATCCGATATGGAGCACTCGCAGATATCGTAGATCACCCCTTGGAACCGTACATTCTGGTCCATAGGAAATACCTTTCATCCTCGAAAAGATCCAATCCGGAATAGATTTCGACCGGAAACACCAGTCCAGATCACTATGGAGTTTAGCGATCAGTTTCGGATAAATCCTTTCCTGAAACCACGCTTCTGTCGAGGCTTCGATTGCTTCTCCAAACGAAAACCAGGCAACACCGCTATTTTCATCCGGTTTGATCCGGATATCTTCTTTCTCATCTGCCTTTAAGAGATACGTAATATTCAAATGAAGATGAGAAGGAACATAAACACCGTTTTTTTCATGCCCGTCAACTGTCAGCACTTCTAATGAGTAAATTTCTTCACTGACTGGTTCTACGCTTCGTAATCCGCTTTCTTCCTGAACTTCGCGGATCGCCACTTGCAATAAATCTTCTTCACCGTCGGCATGTCCACCCATCCATGACCAAGAATGATACAGATTATGAAATACCATCAGCGTCTTCGTAATATCATGATTAACTACCCATGCCGATGCTGTCATATGTGCGATCTGGTTTTCACGCCGGAAAATATCCTTTTGTGTCAGCATCGATAAAATAAGGCGTTTATCTGTTTCTTCCTGTTCATTAAAAGGTATCATTTTTTCAATCTGTCTAATTAATTCTGCCCGCATATTTCCACCATTATCAATATTTACCTTTTTTATTGTACCACAAATGCAGAATTCCTCATAGATAATTTTCCAAGATTCCCCTCTGCACTTCCACTAAAACAAAGCAGCTGCTTCCCCTGCTTTTATACAAACGAAAAACACCACCTGCTCCGGATTCGAACATCGCACCGTTGCAAGTGGTGTTTCTACTATGATTAAATCATTTTTCTTTTATGAAAAAATCGGTTTCAATGCTTCTGCCAAAGCATCTTTCTGAGCCTGAGCTTCTGCAAGATCTTTACCTAAAGTTGTATAATAACCTTTAATCTTTGGTTCTGTACCGGATGGACGAACGATTACAGATGCACCGCCTTCCAGATCATAACGAAGAACATTTGCTGCAGGAAGTCCTGTAGATTCTGTATCTTTATAATCGGTAACTTTTACTACTTTATATCCGGCGATTTCTGTCGGAGCTTCTTCACGAAGTCCTTTCATAATGCCCGCCATCTTGTCCATACCTGTTAAACCAGGGAATTCAAAGCTGTCTACTTTATTTAAATAACGGCCATATTCTGCATAAATTTCTTCCAGGCGCTGTTTAATAGAACTTCCGATGCTTCTATAATAAGCTGCCATCTCACAGATTAACATGGAAGCAATCACTGCATCTTTATCACGTACATATGGACCTGCAAGATATCCGTAAGATTCTTCGAAACCAAAGATGAAACGATCAACTTCACCATCTGCTTCTAACCCTGCGATCTGATCTCCAATCCATTTAAAACCGGTTAATACGCTTCTTAATTCCACACCATAATGTTTTGCAACTGCATCAGCAAGCGGTGTGGATACGATAGATTTTACAGCTACCGGATTTGCAGGCATTGTGCCTTTTTCAATACGTCCGGCACAGATGTAATCTAACAGAAGAACCCCCATTTCATTACCGGATACAAGTTCATACGAACCATCCGGGCACTTCATGGCAATTCCTACACGGTCTGCATCTGGATCCGTAGCAAGCATCAGATCTGCTCCAATTTCCGTAGCCATATTAACACCTAATTCCATAGCTGCATAGATTTCCGGATTTGGATAACTGCATGTTGTAAAATATCCGTTTGGATATTCCTGTTCAGGAACAATGGTAATATCTGTTATTCCGATATCTTTTAATACCTTTGTTACCGGAACAAGACCTGTTCCATTCAATGGAGAATATACAAGTTTTAATCCTGCTGTTTTTGCGAGACCCGGACGAACCTGGCGTGCTTCAATTGCTTCATAGAATGCTTTATAGCAGTCATCGCCAACAAACTTGATCATACCGCATTCTACACCTTCTGCAAATGACATGCATTTTGCACCTGTTAAGACATCTGTCTTCTGAATCTCAGCATATACGATTGCTGCCGCATCGTCTGTCATCTGGCATCCGTCCGGACCATATGCTTTATATCCGTTATATTTCGATGGATTATGAGATGCAGTTACCATAATACCTGCATTGCATTCATAATAACGGGTTGCAAAGGAAAGTGCCGGAACCGGCATTAACGTATCGTAAATGCGTACATGAATTCCATTCGCTGCTAATACACCTGCAGCTGTTTTTGCGAATACATCGCTCTTCAAACGGGAATCATAGCTGATCGCAACTGTCTGATTACCGCCCTGAGTTTTTACCCAGTTTGCAAGACCTTGTGTAGCCTGACGAACAACATAGATGTTCATGCGGTTTGTGCCGGCACCTAACACCCCACGGAGTCCGGCTGTTCCGAATGCTAAAGCTACAGCAAAACGGTCTTTGATCTCATCATCGTTACCTTCGATTTTAGCCAACTCTGGATTTAAATCACAATCTTCTAAATCTGCAGCAAGCCAACGTTCGTATTCTTTTTGATACATCTTTTTACACGCTCCTATTTTTGTTTTTCAATGTGGACATTTTTAACGAAAATCCTATCCTTAATATAAACTATTTTGGCATATATGTCAATTCAGTTTCCGCTATTTGCGTAGCCGTATTTCAAATGGAAAAAAGAATCATTCTGTGATAGAATAAATTTATTAGAAAAAAAATAGGAAAAGAGGCTTAAAAACATGAATTTTGTATTTATCTCTCCACAGTTTCCGGATTCCTACTGGAACTTTTGTGACAGATTAAAACAACGAGGTGTCAATGTACTTGGAATCGGCGATTCTCCATATGATAGTTTATCCTGGCAGTTAAAATCCTGCTTAACGGAATACTATCGTGTTGACCAGATGGAAGACTACGATCAGATGGTACGTGCCATGGGATATTTTACATATAAATATGGTAAAATTGACTGGCTCGAGAGCAACAACGAATATTGGCTAGAACAGGATGCCAAACTGCGTGCGGATTTTAATATCCAGACCGGTATGATGCCCGAGCAGGTATGCATTGTCCGCAGAAAATCAACGATGAAAAAGTATTTTGAACAGGCAGGCGTCCCTGTTGCACGTTACCATATGGTTTCTTCTTATGAACAAGGAATTGCCTTTGCAAATACCGTCGGCTATCCGGTATTTGTAAAACCGGACGGCGGCATGGGTGCAGAAGACAGTTACAAGCTGTCTAACGAAGATGATATGCGCTGGTTCTATTCCACGAAAAAGGATGTTCCGTATATTATGGAAGAATTTATTTGCGGCGATATCTGGTCCTATGACGGAATTTCCGACAGCAATGGTGACATCATTTTTGAATCTTGTGTATCCTGGCCGAGAAGTGTTGCAGATATCGTCAACAATAAAGATCATCTCGCATATTACACTGCTAATATGCTGCCGGATGATCTTCGGGAAAAAGGACGTGCAACGATCAAATCGTTTAACGTCAAGAGCCGCTTCTTCCATCTTGAATTTTTCCGTTTAGTTGAAGCAAAAGAAGGACTTGGCAATGTCGGTGATATTGTTGCTCTGGAAGTAAATATGAGACCGGCCGGCGGATGGACACCGGATATGTATAATTTCGCAAACAGTGTAGACGTATACAGCATCTGGGCGGATATGGTTGTCTATGATAAAACGTATGTTGATCTGACACAGCAAAAATACTATGCTGTTTACGCAAGCCAGCGTTATGGAAAACCATATGTACATAATTTCGACGACATTCGAGCAAGATATGCGGGCAAGATCGTTTTAGATGAAGAAATTCCAGAGGCATTGAGCGGAGCAATGGGAAATCATATGTGGACGGCAAAATTAGATACGGAAGAAGAAAAAGACGAATTTATCCGTTTTGTACAGGAAACCTATTAAAAGATTGTCAGCCGTATATAGTCAAAAAACTACCATGAAAAAGAGCAGCATATACGTTTTGTGTATATACTGCTCTTAAAAATGTTTATACTTCTGTTCTATTGCTATTTTTTCACTGATCTAAATTCGGATACTGTCCGCATCACGCATTCGTTTCTGCGTATACATCATAATCTTATCTCCAACCTGGATCCGCAGATTTCCATTTGGGATCATAACCTGCTCGCCTCTCTCAACCATGACGATGACAGAGCGGCGGGAAATATCCAGATCACGGATCAATTCACCTGCCCAGTCATTTTGTTGCTTGATCTCGATTTCTTTCAATTCAATGCGGCTTTCCCCGGCAAAAGATTCCGCAGCCAGTACAAGCATATCACCCGGGCGCAAGATCGTTTCTCCACGCGGGACTAAAATCTCGCCCATACGTTGGATCACAACAACCAGAATCCCGTGCGGAAGCCCCAGATTTTTAATAGATTTATTGGCCCAGGCATCGATGTCCTGCAGCTGCACCTTAATGAACCGAACATTGCTCTCTTTCGCATATTCGCTGATCTGTTTGATCCTGTTATACTGTTCTACGAATCCGGCAGAAATAATACCCGTCGGAATCGCAACGATACCAACACCGAGAAAAGATATGAATATACCAAATACTTTTCCCAAAAAAGTAATCGGATAAATATCTCCATATCCCACCGTCAAAAGTGTGGAAACCGACCACCAGATTCCGGAAAATGCATTTTGAAACACATCCGGCTGAGCCTTATTTTCAAGACTATACATGCAGAGGCTGGATGCCAACATTAAAATAAGGATAATAAATACCGACGACATCAACTGCTGCCTTTTTCCCACAATAACTTCGGTGATCACATACAGGGAATCGTAATAGGCATTGATTCGAAACAGCCGGAAGATCCGGATAATCCGGAAGATGCGGAATGCCACTGCTCCCGACGGGAAAAAGATAGGGAGAAAATACGGTAAAAAGGACAACAGATCCACAATCCCGGAAAAGGATAGCATATATTTTCTCATCGCACCATATTCTGTATCCGCATCAAATATGTATTTTGCCGTCCAAAGACGAAGGACATAATCAATGGAAAAAAAGATAACCGTGATCCGTTCAATAAGCAGCAATATTTTCCCATATTGCTGTTCTACCGAAGTAAACGTCATTAATACACTGACGATCAGGTTAATGATGATCACAAGAGTTCCCAGTACATCATATCCCCGGCTGACTGAACCGTCCGAACTTCCGATTTCAACGATACCCGCCAGTCTTTTTCGTCTTTGCTCCCACATTGATTTTGTATTCATCTCAACGCTTCTCCTGTCCTAATTCTTTTCTTTATGATTCACAATATAGAAAAAGTCTTTCACCATTCTTCCGTCTACAAAAACATATCCGATACGGTCGCCTTCCCAAAGTACCTGATTGTTCGTAATATTTGTAACATCGAATACATCCCAGCAGTCTGTCAAAATAAAGATTTTCGGATTTCCATCTGCATTTGCATAAAATTTTTTCAAACAGATATGGTATTGAATACGTATTTTCGCTTTACTGCCTTCCTTTTTTCTTTTCGGCAGTAAAAATAGTTCCGTGCCGGCTTTAAAAATACAGACCGCACATAAAATTTCCAATATTCTTTCTAACGATGGGATCCATCTTCCAAATTGATACAGGCAGACTGCGATCAGAAGCCACAAAATAATCGTCCGAACAAGTCCCATCTCATTCAAGTTCAAATCTTCTTTTACCATAGAGTCATTCACATGATCTGTCACGATACATTTACGAAATGTTTTTTCTGCCGGTTTTACGTTCTTGTCATTCTCCATATTTTGAGAATGATCATATTCCTGTTGCAGCATCATTTCCTGCAATTCTTTTTCCAGTTCATGATCCACATCTGATGAAATACCGTCTTCCTCTGTCTGTTTTTTTAACTCCAACGCTTTTTGATAATAGTCCTCATCAAAAAGAACAACCTGATTTTTACAGGACAGATCGATCGTATATCGTGGGAACATCTCATATGGTTTTTCTGCTGCCGCTTTCAGATCTTCATTGGGGATCAGCAATCCCCATACCGATTCGGCAGCTGTACATTTATAGACCGATACATATTCCCTTTCTGCTACATTTAAGATGATGACTTCACTGTTATCATACACAATTCGAACAAGCCCCTCATCAAAATACGATTGTAACATTTCTTTTACATCATTTGTCTTCATTGTTTTTAACCTCATTTTTTATTCTTATCTATTGTTTGTGATCAATCATTTTTATCCGGAATACTTCTTCAAAATACGGCAGACACTGCCAAGATACGAACTACCAAAAAGATTGAGGTGATTCAGGAGATGATATAGATGATACAGATCTCTACGCTCATAAAATTCCTTATCGATCGGATATACTTCATGGTAGGCAGCATAAAATGCGTCCGGAAATTTTCCAAACAGCTGTGTCATCGCAAGATCCGTCTCATGATCTCCAACATAAACAGCCGGATCGAGAATCCATGCTTTTCCATCCGTTCCGCAGACCGCATTACCGCTCCACAGATCTCCATGCAGTATCGACGTTTTCATTGGTTCTCTTAAATAAGTATCCAGATGATCCAGAAGGTGGCTGCACCGTCTTTTCATCCCAGCATCCATATAATGTTCTGCCATCTTCATCTGCGGCCTCAGACGGCAGTCCCGGTAAAAGTCAACCCATGTCTCCTTCGGCGTATTTTTTTGCGGATTGGCACCGATATAATTGTCTGCAAAGAAGCCATACGCTCCATTTTTACCGCTGCGCTCCACATAACCGGAAGCGTCCGCTTTATGCATATAGGCAAGCTGTCGTCCAAAGCATTCCCAATAGTCCCGAATACGTTTCGATGCACCAATATATTCCATCAGAAGAAATGCCGTCTGTTTCTTCTGATCCGTTCCAATCCCAAGCGGCTTTGGAACCCCGATTTCTCCGGTAGAACGAAGTGCCAGAAGACCCTGCATCTCCGTCTGAAAAAAATTCAGATTCCGGATGTGGTTTGTTTTTACAAAGATTTCCTCGCCGGAAGACAATGACACCCGCCAGGCATCATTGATATCCCCGCCGTATACCCGTTCTCGCTCCGTACACCTTACCTGACCGCCAAAAAGATGGGTAACTGCTTCTTCCAGGGAATGATATTGTTTGATTTTTTGATTTTCTGACAACAATGATCTTTCTCCTTTATTGTTTTCTGACATAACTATACCGCTTTTTTGTCAACCTTACAAGCTTTTCGGGATATTCTTCACAAGGATTTTCCTCTTCTTGTACTTTGTTCATTTTCGGTATATACTAGGTAACAAAATCAGTAATAACAGGAAAACACAGATTTTTACGGAGGGATTGTTATGAAAACCACACGATATTCTGTTTTAGATGCTATACGCGGACTCGCTCTTTTCAGCATGATCCTATATCATGCTGTATGGGATCTTGTCTACATTTTTCATTTTCCCTGGAACTGGTATCAATCTACCAGCGCCTTTCTATGGCAGCAGAGTATCTGCTTTACCTTTATCATCTTATCCGGTTTTTGTCAGCCGCTCGGACGACACAGAACAAAACGCGGACTGGTCGTGTTTTTTTCCGGGTTCCTTATCAGTGCAGCCACCATTCTCATTATGCCGCAAAACAGAGTTTTATTTGGCGTACTCACTCTGATCGGATCTTGTATGCTCCTGATACTTCCTCTGGAAAACATACTCCAAAAATGTTCTCCCGTTTCGGGATGGATCCTCTCAATCCTGCTGTTTATTCTGATCAGAATATCTGACTGGTCTTCCATCAGCGCTCTTATTCAGCCATTAAGGATCAGGCATCCACTGATCGACTTATTTTTCTCCTATCTCGGTCTGCCGTCCGCAAATTTTTATTCTACGGACTATTTTCCATTGTTTCCATGGATATTTCTGTTTTTATCGGGCTATTATTTATACCATATATTTTTAAAATGGAATCTGCTGCGCTATCTGAAACATTCCTTTCTCAAACCGCTTGAATGGATTGGCAGCCATACACTGATCATCTATATGCTCCATCAGCCGGTACTATACGGTTTGTTTACCCTTATCCTAAATACAAACGGCTGATTATCGGCAAATTTGATTATCACTTATCCTTTTTTTACATATCATAAATTAAACTTGTTTTTTGGAGTTTCCCAATGACGATTCATTATGATTTTGCTGTTGCCGGCGGGGATATGCGGCATCGGTATCTTGCAGAGGAACTGATCCGCCGGGGATACCGCGTCTGTCAGTATGCTCTTTGCGATATGCCGAGCGAAAATCCGGCTGTTTTTCCATCCGGAGCCACCCCGCTTTCTTCTATAACAGAACTTTCGTCCGCTTCCTGCGTGATCAGTTCCATTCCACTTTGCAGATCCGAAAATTTATGGAATCAATCCCATGATGCAGAAAAAGTTCCGATTCACGAAATCCTCTCACATTTGCAGCCGGGACAGATTTTTTTCGCGGGTTCCATCCCGGAATCCTTTCAAACAGCTGCTGCGTCCGCTGATATTCAAGTCTATGATCTGATGGAACAGACTTCTCTTTCTTATTTTAACACAGTTGCAACAGCGGAAGGTGCTATCTGCGAGGCAATCAAGCAGAGTCCACTCAATCTGCGCGGCAGCCGATGTGCTGTTTTCGGATATGGTAAATGCGGTCAGATGATCTGTCAATATCTAAACGGTATTTTATGTCCGGTTTATGTCGTTTCCGAACCGTCAAATGAACGCGTTTTTGCTTCTTTGATCACCAGGCATACCGGAACACGACAGGATTTTGAAGCGATTGCCGGACAATTTGACCACATTTTCAATACAATTCCGGCAAAAATCCTCACGGCCGAACTTCTTACAAAACTGAAGCCATCGGCTGTGATCATCGATATCGCATCTGCACCGGGCGGGGTTGACTATGAAGCCGCAAGACAGCTTGGCATTGCGGCGCATTTTTGTCCGGGACTTCCCGGAAAATATGCTCCGGCTTCATCAGCAGAAGCCGTTGTGGAAACCATCGAACAAATCTTAAAGGAGCAAACGATATGTCTATAAAAGGAAAGCATATTGGCGCAGCCATTACCGGCTCATTCTGCACATTTGATAAGTTATTTGAAGAACTTCAGAAACTGGCAGATGCAGGTGCTCACATTCACCCGATCTTCTCAGATTCTGCCGGAACGATCAACAGCCGTTTTGGCAATGCAGAGGATTTTATTAAAAAAATACAGGAAATCTGCGGCCGTCCGCCGATTCTCTCAATTCCGGAAGCAGAGCCGATCGGACCCGGAAATCTTCTTGATGCACTCATTCTTTTCCCGTGTACCGGAAATACGATCGCCAAGCTCGCAAACGGAATTACAGATACTCCGGCACTTATGGCCGCAAAAGCACATCTGCGCAATAATAAACCTTTACTGATTTCCATTTCAACCAATGATGCTCTTGGCATGAATATGAAAAACATCGGTTTACTGATCAATGCCAAGAATATTTACTTTGTGCCATTTGGCCAGGATAATCCAAAAGCAAAGCCTAACTCCATGATCGCACATACCGAATTGTTGATCCCTTCTCTCGAAGCAGCCTTACAGGGACGTCAGTATCAACCCGTTATCTGCTGACAATTTGCCGGACGGACAAAACACGTGTTACGAAAATCAAAACAATCATTATGCAAGGAGGCTATTATATGTGTGGAATTGCAGGCTTTTATAATGCAAATGCCGATTATCAGATTGAACCAAAACGATGGGAGGGTATTTTACATCGCATGAACCAGATACAAAAAAGACGCGGTCCGGATGATGACGGGATCGATCTGACCCGTCAATGTGGATTGGCTCACGTCCGTCTTGAGATCATCGATCTGGAAACCGGACACCAGCCTATGATCAAGCAGCATGGGAACCGAACATGTTCCATTGTTTTTAACGGTGAAATTTACAATATGAAACAATTAAAGGCAGATTTAATATCAGAAGGAGCTCTTTTTTCCACAACAAGCGATACGGAAGTTATTTTAGAAGGTTATATGTTGCATGGTACTGATTATATAAAAAAACTAAATGGTATATTTGCGGCAGCCATCTGGGATCCTTCTCTTGGGCAGCTTCATCTGTTCCGGGATCGTCTGGGCGTAAAACCCCTTTTTTATACAAAAAAGGGGGAAACTCTCATTTTTGCATCCGAAATAAAAGGGCTCTTTGCCTATCCCGGTCTGCAACCAGTCCTTGACCGGGATGGATTATGCGAGATTTTTGCTCTCGGCCCTGCCAAAACATATGGCAAAGGTGTCTTTAAAAATATTTTCGAAGTTCTTCCCGGATACTGTCTGACCTTTCATGATAATCGATGCACTGCAAACGCTTATTGGAAACTGGAAAGCCGTCCTCATACTGATTCCATAGAAAAGACGATTGAAAAAACGTCCTGGCTTATCCGGGATGCTGTCAAAATGCAGATGCTGTCTGATATCCCGATCAGCACTTTCCTTTCCGGCGGTGTAGACAGCAGCATTGTAACTGCGGTCTGTGCAGAGGAATTAAAAAAACAGGGAAAACGGCTTAATACTTTTTCGTTTGATTTTAAAGATAATGATAAATATTTCCAGGCCAATGCCTTTCAACCGAGTCAGGACCGCCCATATGTCGAACAGATGACTGCTTACTGCAAAACCAATCATCATTTTCTGGAATGCACCAACCAGGATCAGCTGGAATGTCTCTATCATGCCGTAAATGCCAGAGACCTTCCCTGCATGGCCGACGTAGAATCATCAATGCTTTACTTTTGTTCTAAAGTCACAAAATATAACAAAGTCACGCTGACCGGTGAATGTGCGGATGAAATTTTTGGCGGCTATCCATGGTTTCATACACAAAAAGCATTTCAAACGAATGCTTTCCCGTGGTCGCCAGATATGGCGCCGCGACAGACGCTCTTATCCGATGATGTCATCAATTCTCTGAATATGGAAGAATATGCCCATGCAGCTTACGAAAAAACGATCCGGGAAACACCGGTACTTGCAGAGGATACGCCGGAAGAAAAAAGAAGGCGCGAAATCGCCTATCTGAATCTCCGATGGTTTATGGTCACATTGCTGGACCGCATGGACCGCACAAGTATGTATCACGGACTGGAAGCAAGAGTTCCTCTCGCCGACCATCGGATTGTAGAGTATGTCTTTAATGTACCATGGCAGATGAAGTGTCCGAACGGAATCGTAAAAGGCCTTTTGCGGCATGCCGGTGAAGGCCTTTTACCAAAAGAAGTTCTCTGGAGACGAAAAAGCCCTTATCCAAAAACCTATGATCCATCTTATGAGATGATGCTCGGAAACCGACTTAAGGAAGTTCTCTCACAGCCAAATGCACCGATCCAGTCACTGCTTGATCCAAAAAAAGTCCACGCCTTTTTAAACAGCCCGTCCGACTACGGAAGGCCTTGGTACGGACAGCTAATGGCAGGACCTCAGATGCTTGCCTATATGCTTCAGGTCAATTACTGGCTGAAAACCTATCAGATCCGGATTGTTTCTTGAAATATCTGTAAACAAAATCCTCTGCATGATCACACCATACAGAGGATTTTTATTTTGATAAAGAATCCTATTACAATTTCCTGTAAATTTCTTCCAGCCAGTTTTCCCCTTTTATCTACGTAACAACGAAATCGAATGCTGCAGGATATACGCTGTCATTCCCCAGATCACCCGGTCTTCATAATAATAAAAATAAATATCCCGATAAGCATCTCTCCATGGATATTGTCTTCCTCCCGGAATCTTATCAAATGGAAAATTCTTCGGCGGAATTGTTTTTACCCGATTACGATATACCTGTGGTTTTTCCTCGTAAAAGAATTCCAGAGGAACGGAAAATACTTCCGCTACTTCTTCTTTTGCAAATGTCATATGGTAATCATGAAGTTCGCATAAGAAAACATCCAGTTTTATATTCGCTACATTCAGCAGAGAATCAAGCTGCGCGATCACTTCAATCTGGGAAGGGCGGATGCGCAGTTCCTCCGATGTTTCCCGAACTGCATTCTCAAGCGCTGATTCTCCCGGCTCCCGGACGCCGCCTGGAAAACAGATTTCTCCTGGTTGATGCTTTAAATGGCTTGACCGAACCTCAAAGAGAATCTCGTATCGGCCGTTGTGTTCGACCAATGCGATCATAACCGCACTCTGTCTCATCTTTTCTTCATCGATCAGTTTCGGTTTTCTGCCCTTTAAATGTTCAAACATTTCTTTTCTCCCTGTTTTTGAAAAACTTCATCTTTCAGACTTATTTTACGGAATCTTCCGATGCGTGTCAAGGAAAGCTGCTGCACGGACAGGATATGCTACTGCTGAAAATACTCTGCTTCCGGATTGCGGATAATCTTGGCAACTGCTGTGTTCGAATAGATCAGAGGATTTGAACATTGATAAAAAATCCTTCCGCTGCACGGCGATTTGATCTCTTCCATTGCATCTCCTTCATATGCGTTGAGAATTTGAGCAATCACTTCTCCTTCCCGGATGTGATCTCCACATTTGCAGTTTAAAAACAGAATGCCGGCCTGCTTCGTCCGCACTGTGATCAGTTCCTGTTCTTCTATGATCCTGCTTCGGAATCCTCCATCTTGCGATATCGTAAGCAGTCCCCGGCTGGCAAGAAATCTCAACACTGCATTGATCCCGGCATTTGCCTGGACTTTATCGATTCGTTCTGTTCCTGGTGTATAAATAGAAAATGCCTGCGTTCCCCATATCTGCCATTCATAATTAAGCGTCGTCGTATCGTATGGTTTCGGATTTCTGAGCATAATATACGGCATGCCGAATTCCTTCGCGATTTCTGCATTCTCATAGCCCGTCTTCATGATCCTGACATGCGGTGTAAAGTTTCCTTCCAGATAAAAACTCGTAAAATGAATCCCATACTGGTATTGATTTACTTTTTGAAAAAATCCGCCTGCGATCCGCTGTGTCGTTTCACCAAGATCATATCCGGGAAACATCCTGTTGATATCAGTATTATCCGTTGCCCAAAATCTCGTATTGGTATTCAGCGAATACGGATTGACGGAAGGTACGACCATCACTCCAAGTTTTTGATTAATCTGATCGCGTTCTTCCAGTAATTTTAAAATCCTGATCAATTGAGAACACATATATAACTGCTGTACTTCATTTCCGCGTATCGCGCCGACGATACAGACCGTTTTGGCACTTCCACCGAATTGATATCCATATATTTTTAAAGAATTCCGGTATAATGATTTTAATTCATATAATAGTTTTTTTCTCATCCCTGTTTCCCATTCCTTTCCAGTATTCTTCCGATTAAAGAGCCCTCACTTACAACCGGATATTCTCGTAAAGTAAATAAGATTCCATCGCAATCAGAAAAAACCTCTTCCATGATCACACCTTCCAGCGGGTGGATGATCTCACCGATCTTCTCTCCTTTTTTTACCGATGTCCAATGTTCAACTGTCGGAATAAAAACTCCTGCAAATCCGGCATTTAAATAGTGAACTTCTCCGTCGGTTGAAATGATCGGTTCCTTTGGTTCGATCACCTCACCTTGCCAGATACCAAGATCTTTCATTTCAACAAAAATGCCGTCGACTAGTTCCTTGCAATATTCCTTTGTCACGCGCATGCCTACTCCCATCTCGACAACAAGAACCGGGGTTCCGATTGTATTTAGAGAATGAGCAAACGTAGCTTCTAAAACAGTTGCAGCGCCATGCACCCAAATATAATCCACATTCAACCGCTTTGCAAATGGAACAAGCGTCTCTTCGCACATCTCATTAATTCGCACCTGCGGAATCTCTCTGAGAAAAATATTGCTCGCATGAATATCAATGCACAGGTCTGATCCCTGAACATCTTCAATAATTTTCGATGCGACGTATTCTGCCATTGATCCTTCGCTATTTCCCGGAAATGTCCGGTTCATATCAAGATCAAAATGAGGAATTCCCCTCGTAATCGAATCAATTCCTAAAGGATTCAGGGCCGGATAAAGATCAATGATCCCGGTTAACATTCCTGGGCTTTCATTGATCCTGCGCTGAATCTCATAACATACATATTGTCCCTCCAATTCATCTCCATGGATTCCCGTAACAATACTGATCCTTTTTTCATTTCCGGATAAATGTTCCGGCTGTAATCTCTGTTTTTTTACAACGTAATTTTCGGCTGCCGGAAGCGGTGCCGAAGCAATTGTCTGTATCATTTGATCACCTCCACGATTACTTTGATTTCCTGTGTTTCTGCACATCTTCCAAAAAATGTACCTTTATTCAGAATACAGTCCCTGCTGTCGCGTCCTCTCGCAAACGTGATATAATAATCATCGACAAGCAAATGATTTGTCGGGTCAAACCCAAACCATTTTCCTTCACTGTATATTTCCACCCAGGCATGTGAAAACCCTTCACCGATGATGGCCCCGGAAACATATCGGGCAGGAATGCCAAGATAGCGGCATATTCCGATCATGGCATGAGCATAGTCCTGACAGACTCCTTTCCCGCTCGCAAATGCCTGTTCTGCCGTCGTATTTACTCCCGTAATCCCTTTTTCATATACAAAATGATCATACATCCAATCCATGACTAAACGGGCTTTTTCATAAGCCCGTTTTTCCTTCTGCAAAAAAGACATTTCTTTTTCCAATCCGTCTTTCATTGTAATCCCCGGTACTGTCAGAGAAGTCTGCATTAACAACAAGGGATTATAACGGTCATCCGTATCGTACATCTGCCAGTCCGTCTGTATCGTTCCTGACACCTCAAGATAAAACCGTTCATGTTCTCTGCTTCTTCTTCCATAAATGGTACGATTCAAAAACCCATCCTGCCCAAATGCCCAAAAGTCACATGGAAAAACATTGACATGAAGGTCCAGAATTTCCTGTCTTGGTTCACGCTTGGGGATACACCGATATGTAAATTGATGATTCGTCACGGATTCCTGAAAATAAATATCCTGTCTGTATAAAAATGTTAGCTGGTGCAATGTTATTTCTCCCCGATAAGCCGTTCACTCATTTTTATTCCTTCTATGTAATCAATCTGATTAGATAAAATATTGATCCCCAACTGATCCAGAGCCTTTTTATCGTATTCAAGATAGCCTTTGCGAAGTTTTGCAACCAACATATGAAACGGCTTTGTCATGCATTCTTTCCGCTTTCGAAGCCTTAAGTACAGATTCAAACGTTCCAAATGACGTCCGATCTTGATCACCGACCGAATCTGCTCACTGTCAATATAATCATCAACACATGCCCAAAATGCCAGTATATCATCCAACACTTTCTGCAGTTCAAGCAGATCGACTCTGCCGGATTTTGTATGATTCAATTGATTGACTGCAAGTTCCATATAGGAAAGTGTTTCTGTTCCAAGCGTATTTCGAAGCACGATCGCATTGTCATAAGCACGGTTTAAATTTGATATGATTGAATCCGGATTTTTCTCATCGTATACATAATTGACAAAAAAATCTTCTGCGGAAGCATAACAATTCGGAATTGTGAAATCCCTGCAGTAAGTAATATAATAATCAGGATCTTCAATCATATGATCTCTGCCGCTAAAATAATGTCGGATCGTTGTAAATACCCGCTCTGTATATCTTCCTAACCAATATATTTGATTCATTTCCACTACCGAGATAATATCCATGTGTCTTTAAATCCTCCTCCCTGAGATGAATTTACAACAAAGGAATTCGGATTTCTCGTAAACCGTGTCAATCCGCTTTTCCATACCTTTGTCTCTTTCCCTGAAAGAACAAATACCCTGAGATCTGCTTTCCGTTCCACAATCGAATCGCCATCCAGTACTTTCATATCCTGAAAATCAATGACTTCCTGTGCAATAAAACGGCGAGACTCTATACAAATCTTTTCTTTCAGCATTTCCTTTTCTTTTTCCGACAACTTATTGCCGAAAACAACGCCATATCCGCCCGCTTCGGCTACATCTTTGATCACCAGATCATCAAAATGTTCCAAAACATACTCTCTGTCCTTTTCATAAAACGGAAGATAGGTCGGCGCATTATGAAGGATTGGTTCTTCTCCGAGATAATACCGAATCATTTCGGGTACAAAATAGTAAATGCCTTTATCGTCGGCAATCCCATTCCCTGGAGCATTGAGCAGAGCGACATTCCCTTTTCGATAAACTTCCATCAAATGCGGAATACCGATCAGGGAATCTTCTCGAAATGTCATCGGATCCAAAAAATCATCCGATATCCTTCGATAAATTGCTCCAATTCGTCTCATGGCTCCACTATACGTCTTATAATACAGATAATCACCATTTACTTCGATATCACTCGGAAATGCAAGAGCAGCACCGGTTTTTTCTGCAAGATAAGAATGTTCAAAAAATGCTGCGTTATATCTGCCTGGAGTAAAAACGACATTAATCCCTCCTGTATTGACGTCATCCATAACCGTTCGAAGCATCGAACCATAATTTCGGTTATCCTCCACGCTGTTTTCACGGAACGTATTCGGCGAAGCTCTTCTGCAGAGCGACCGGGCGATCATCGGATAGGAAGCGCCTGAAGGCACCCGCAGATTATCTTCCAATACATACCAGGTTTCGTCTTTTCCTTTTACCAAATCTATCCCTGCAATATGTGCAAAGATATGTTCCGGCGGTACGATTCCCTGACACTGTGCCAAAAATCCGGGAGAGGTAAAAATATAATCGACCGGTACCACTCCATCTTTTACAATTTTCTGATCTGTATATACATCCAGCAAAAATTGATTCAATGCATTTACTCTCTGGATCAGTCCTTTTTCCAACTCTTCAAATTCTTCATGCTCGATCACCCTTGGGATCGGATCAAATGGAAACAGCTGCTCATGGAATTCGTTATTCTTATAGATACCGAATTTTACACCATATCGGGCGAGCAGCTGATTAATCTCATCTTTAAAAATAACCAGTTTATCCATATAGATATCCTCCTTTCATTGGTACATCTGTTTTACCAACATCTTTATGAATAAAAAATAGGCTTCGCCTATTCAACTCCCCTGCCCCTCAATCATGAGGGATAGGGGTTTTCTTTTGTTACGTTTTCCTGCATAATAGTCTTATGAATATCTTACAAAAAATCTTTACAGACCATTATGAAGAAATCATATATACTCTCCATCCCAGAAAAACTGAGGTGGAAAATATCGATAAGATGATCAACTGTGGTGATCCTTCTTTTGGCGGCGCCATGTACCATTGTCCGCACTGCGGGAACTTCAAATTCGTTCCTTTCCGCTGTCACAGCCGTTTTTGCCCTTCCTGTGGCAACAAATACGCTATGGAACGCACCACCAGTATGTCTTTCAAACTCGTCAGTGTCCAACACCGCCATTGCGTTTTTACCATTGATGAAAATCTCCGCAGCTTCTTCCTTCAGGACCGTTCTCTCCTGAACTGTCTCTTCCATTCCGTCTCCAGTGTAATATCAAGGATGTTTTTCAATCTGAACCATGCCAAAAATTTTACTCCCGGCTATATCATGGTCCTTCATACTTTTGGTCGCGATCTCAAATGGAATCCCCACATTCACTGCCTCCTTTCCGAAGGCGGCTACAGTGATGACGGCTTCTGGCGCCATGTAAAACACTTTAACTACAACTATCTGCGCAATGCTTTCCGCACGGCTCTTCTCAATGAACTGGAAGACAGGATCGGACCTTCTTTCAAAAAAGTGAAAGCGAAATGTTACACGCAGCACAAGCAGGGCTTCTATGTCTATGCCAAACCGAATCTCTGCGATCCGAAAGTTGTGGCTAAATACATCGGCCGCTATCTTGGCAGGCCAGTAATTGCCACTTCCAGGATTGACCGCTATGACGGAGATACCGTTACTTTCCACTATAACCGTCACGAAGATGAACAGTATGTGGAAGAAACTTTGCCTGTTATGGATTTCATAAAACGTCTCATCCGACACATCCCGGAAAAACATTTTAAAATGATCCGCTATGGCGGTCTGTATGCACGACACCGTAAGATTGATTCAAAACTGCACCGGGTCATCGCAAAAGAGAAGCATAGGATATACCATAGTCTCACTCAATGGAGAACTTCTATTTTTCTTTCCTTCGGATATGACCCCCTGTATTGCTCCGAGTGTAATCATAAACTGGAATTCCTGGAACTCTATTACAACCACAAGCGCATACCTCTCGAAGAAATGTACGAGAAAGTAATGTCCAAATCTCGTGGAAAGCGTTCCTCCGCGTAGAACCGTTGTGATATAATCCTCTCAAAGGAGGATGCTTATCATGAAACCAGATATTGAGGAACTGCGCAAAAAGTACATAGAGAATCCACCCGAAGGAATGACATCCGAGGACATTCGCCATATGAGCGAGGATGACCTTCTGGATATGGATTATTTTCTGAATGAAGACGACCCTTTTGACGATTTGTTTGGAGAAGAAGGTTTTTCTATCTTCTAAATCTAACCATCGTCCTATTGTCATGTCCATTCCCCTGTTGATTTAACATATGTTCGATCAGCAGGGCTTCTTTTCCCCCTTATCCAAAAATCGGAATTTCCTATAAAGTAAAAAAAGGACGTTCTGTTATATAACAGAACGTCCTCGTTTTGTCTTGTTTATCATAGAACATATCGTTTGAATTGTCAAGAATCCAGTGAAAAACTTAATTTATTATGCTTTTTTTAAAGATTTCTTAGATTCTTTCGCAGTTTCTTTCTTTTCCGTCAGTTTTCTAACAGAAGTATATACAATCGTAATACCAAGGATCATCAGTAAAATGGCGATAATGATCTGAAGACCTTCTACCATAAATACAGCTGTTCCAGCCTGGAATGCTTTTACCAGTGCGATAAATCTCTGAACTAATGCTGTAAATGTCACGCAAAGCATGATGATCAATGGTGGGAATAAAGTCTTGTTTTCTCTTCCCGTTACCTTTAAGAATACACAAAGAGTCACTAATACAAGCGCACTTAATAACTGGTTTGCGCTTCCGAATAACGGCCAAATATTAGCATATCCGATTCTTGTAAGGATATAACCGCATGCAAGTGTAAGTACTGTCGCAAAATATTTGTTGCAGACAACTTTTCGCCATCCTTCAGCGTGTTCCATGTCATCAACCGTAAATAATTCCTGGAAGGACATACGGCCGATACGTGCAACTGCGTCTAAGCTTGTTAGTGCAAGTGCGGATACACACATTGTCATAAAGCAGGAAGCAACATAAACAGGGATTCCGAACATTTCCAGAAGACCTGCAACACCATTTGAGAAAATCTGGAATGGTGTTCCGACAGCTGCTGTTCCGTCAGACGCTGCTGCTGCCCCGGCAACACAAAGAGCTAAAACGGCAAGAAGACTTTCTAATACCATTGCACCATAACCAACTTTTAACATATCTTTTTCGTTGGCAACCGTTTTTGAAGAAGTTCCGGACGAAACCAGACTGTGGAAACCGGAAACTGCACCACAGGCAACCGTTACAAATAAGATAGGGAATAAGTTTCCTAAACTTTCATTTGTAAATCCAGTATAAACAGGAAGATTCATTGTCGGATGAGCAACGATGATACCAACAGCCGCACCAATGATCATGCCTGCAAACATAAAGGTTGTCATATAGTCACGAGGTTGCTTTAACAACCACATTGGAAGTACAGATGCAAAGAAAATATAAGCAAATGTAAATCCGATCCATGCATTTTTACCACCGATCAATGGGAACTGCATACCGATTGCAAGTGCTGCAATTGTAAAAATCAATCCTACAACAACTTCTTTCATACCAGTTAAATTCCATTTTTTCTGTATAAGTCCGAAGATGACTGCAAATACGATAAATAAGATAGAAATTGTGCCGGCTGCCCCATTGATGTTGGCTGTTGGTGACAACTGTTCCGCAGAATCAACAACAACATAAGCATTAAATGTTCCTGCTACCATGTCTGCAAAAGCTGCAATTACAAGTAAAGTAAAGAGCCAGCAAAATACGAGAAACAATTTGCGGCCTGTTTTTCCTATGTATTGTTCGATCAGAAGTCCCATAGACTTTCCTTCGTTCTTTACGCTGGCATATAATGCTCCAAAGTCTGTAACAGCTCCGAAGAATACACCACCGATTAAGATCCAAAGTAATACAGGAAGCCATCCAAAAGCTGCAGCTTGGATTGCTCCGGTTACAGGGCCTGCTCCTGCGATAGAAGAAAATTGATGGGAAAATACGATCCATCCTTCTGTTGGGACAAAGTCTTGTCCATCTTCATGTTCATAAGCTGGTGTTTTTGCCTGAGGATCGATTCCCCATTTGTTCGCTAACCAGCGTCCGTACAAGACATATCCTGCAAGCAGACAAACTGCTGCGATCAGGACAATTACTAATGTGTTCATAACATTCCTCTCCTTTATCTGTTGAAGCATTGCCTCAACTTTTTTGCATTCCATATTTTAGTCCTTGTCATAAAAATGTCAATAGATTTTTTATAAATATTGTCTCATTTAATAAAAAATCATTTTTAATTCATATTAAATGAATTTTTTTCATCTGTTATGATCCTTTTTTTCATCATTGCTTTATATTATCTTTTATGAATAAATATATTTAAAAGAAAAAATAAAGTTTTTTTTGTTCTAAATA
>DVKZ01000030.1 GCA_018715775.1 Candidatus Fimousia stercorigallinarum
TTTACTGCCGTTCGAAATCGGACAATGGAGAGGGAACCTACCATTCCCAGGGAAAGCACCACATTCGTACTGATGGCCATAATGACAAAAGTCGTGATCAACGTTAATCCGATCAAAGAGATCCCAAAACTTGAGGAATACATCACCCCTGAAAATGTTCTTTTATAAATGAAAAAAATGAGCAGTCCTACTGCAAATGCAAGAAAAAATGTAAGGACCATATCAAACATCGTAATGGAATTTACATGATCTAAAAAATTTGATTTAAAAATATCCTGAAAGGTCATTGTTTCTCTCCTTCATTATTCGTAACGCCTGACTACGGCATATTTGGAATATGCCGTATGGCTTCTTCCCATCTCTGATACTGCCATTTTCACAATATCCGGAAGAAATTCATCGTATTTTACTTCCAGAACGATCATTCCGTCTGCCATATTCCTTCTTGTTTTCAACGATGAATCAAGAAATTCCAGCGGATCTGACGATGTAGAAAGATTTCTGTCGAGCGTGACCCGCACATTGCCGGGCCGGTAAATAAAAGCTTCCCTGTCATATACAACCAAAGCCTTGGGTTTCAGCAGCTGTCCTTTTAATTTGCTGTAAAACTCCATCAGCAGAGGGTCCTCACTTTTCAGGAGAAAGGCGATGTCTCCATCTACGATTTTTTTTACCTCAGATAAATGGAGTTTCGCATGTCTTTTCCCGCATAAACCCCTGTACTTTATTTTTTTCTCAAGCCGGATAAAACTTTTATCCTCATTGTAATATCGCAGCCGGAATTTTTCCCGTTTTCTTACACCATCCATCTTTTCTTTTAATGCCTTATCATAAGGCGTATCAAAATAGAGGCTGCTCACACGGTAAGAACCGTGTGAGCCTGCATATGGATCCCTTTCAAAGAGATGGCTGAGTCTGGATGATAATACAATACTTTCCCCGTAATTAAGATTATACTTTAATTCATGTCTGAATTTTATTGGTTTTTTATCTAATAAATGATATTTAGTCGTCATAATCGGAATCATCGTATGAGGAATCGTTGTCGTAGTTTGAATCATTATCATATCCGCTGTCATCGTAGTTTGAATCATTATCATAATCGCTGTCATTCGAACTGGAAGTCGATGGTTTCGATGTTGATGTTGATGGCTTTGAAGTCGATGTTGTCGGCTTTGATGTTGATGCTACCGGTTTCTTATTACTTGTTGTGTTGCTGCTTCCATAGTCAGATGTGTCGTATTTGCTGTCATTGTCATAGGAAGAGTTACTGTCGTAATCGCTGTAGTTGGTATTCGATTTTGATGATGTACTGCTCGTTGATTTCTTTTTCGTCGAAGTCGATTTTGTGGTTCCATAGTCTGAAGAATCATAATCTGTATTGGTTCCATCATAGTCTGTATTGGAATCATAATCGCTGTTGTATCCATCATAATCTGTATTTGCATAATCCGTATAGCTGTTGCCGCTGGATACTGCTTTTGTAATTTGGGTTTTTACTTCTTTATAATTGCTGTTTCCGTAATCGGATACTTCGTATTCACTCACTCCATAATTGGATTCTCCCGTTACTACCACTTTTCCTGTTACCTTCTGTTCATCAAAGACACCTTTTAATCCTGTTATGATATCTTCGAGAAATTGCTCCTGTGGCATTGCAGAACCGTATTTGACTTCAAGATTAATATCCTGTCCTTCCCCCTTTTCATCTTTTTCGATATAGCCTTCTTCATCCATTAACTCAACCAGTTCTGTAATGACTTCTCGTGTGGACTTATTTTTATATGCCTTATAGTCTTCCATGAGCGTTTCGGCATCATCATTCATTGCTTCCACTTCCAACACATTACCCTCGTCATCATAGTCAACTTCAAATTCCGGATTTACCTTTAAAATCAGGGTTCCTGCCGCTTCTGAAACTGCCTCTGCACTCTCCTGCTGTTTGGTACAGCCTGCAAGTGTTCCAAACGATACTGCCATAACCATCGCTGCTGTTAATACTTTTACTAAACTTTTATTTTTCATCTCTTCTCCTGCCTTTCTTTTTCTTTTTTTATCTTCTTTTTGTTATAGCTATCATAAAAAGAAATAATTAAAGAATTATTAAATTTCTTTGCAAATCTGATAAATACCTGCTTCTCACGGACCATGCCGGATGATATAATACACACATAAAACCATGCAATACAAACCGGGAGGGAGTTACTTTGAAGATTTTAATTGTAGAAGACGAAAAAGGCATTCGGGATCTGCTTGTAAAAAGGCTGAAAAAACATTATTCTGTTGACGCCTGTGAAGACGGTGAATCAGCGCTTGATTATATCCGCGTATATATCTACGACGCCATTGTCCTCGATATCATGCTTCCAAAAATAGACGGTATCCAGGTATTAAAACACATCCGAAATGCAGGAAACGATGTTCCCGTGATCATGCTCACCGCCAAAGGCGAGATTGAAGACCGTGTTGCCGGACTTGATGCCGGGGCAGACGATTACCTCATTAAGCCCTTTGCTTTTGACGAACTCCTGGCAAGACTGCGGGTAATGACAAGAAGAAAGGCCTCTGCGAAACAGACGACTCTAAGCGCTGGTGATCTGATCTTAGATACTGTCTCCAAGACAGTCACCCGTGCAGGAAATCCAATTAACCTGACCGCAAAGGAATATATGCTGTTGGAATATATGATGCTTCATCCGAATATTACGCTGACCAGAAATCAGTTGGAACAACAGGCATGGAACAGCCGTTTTGAAGGCGGATCTAATATCATTGACGTCTATATACGGTATTTAAGAAAAAAAATCGATACCGGATATGACGTAAAACGGATCAAAACCGTCTATGGAATGGGTTATCGCTTAGAGGTACAGGAAAATGAAAAAGAAATCAATTAAACGGCGTATTACCTTATGGTATACACTTGTTCTCGTCATTGTACTCAGTATCTTTTTGGGAGGAGCTTTCTTGGCTTCTGAACAATACAGCAAGACGGAAATGAAGGAAGAACTGATCGATGAAGTCGGCGATCTGGAAGAGGATATTTCCAAATATCCTGATTATTTTCCGAGCAATGATCTCCTGGCATATTATGATGATGGTGTTATGCTTGGGATTTATAATTCAAAAGGAGACTTGATCAATGGTATTATCCCGGATGATTTTCCGATCGACCATCCATTTGTAAAGACCGATGTGCAGGAAGTCAGCAATAAAACTGATAAATGGTATGTATATGATAAAGTGTTTATCTGGAACGATGATGAAGTATACTGGATCAGAGGAATTCATTCTTACAGTGAGATTTCTCATCTTGTCGATATGCTGACAAAATGGATTCTGATCCTGTTTCCGATTTTAATTTCTTTCACTGCATTTGTCGGATATCTGATGATCTCAAAATCTCTCCGTCCGGTACAGGAAATTACCGATAAAGTAAATGAAATTACCCACTCCGCGGATCTTTCACTTCGTTTGCAGGAGTCAGAAAGTCATGATGAACTTTCTTATCTTGCGGAAACATTCAACGATATGCTGGACAACATTGAAGACCAGTTTATCCGCGAGAAACAATTTTCTTCTGATGCTGCGCATGAACTCCGCACGCCGATCAGCGTCATTTTATCGCACTGTGAATACATGCTTCAGGATATGGAATTGAATAAGGAAGAACGGGAAGAGATTGAGATCATGTACGAAAAAAGCCAGTATATGTCAAACCTCGTTGATGCATTATTGCTGATATCCAGAACCGAAAAGAAAAATTACAAGATCAATTTGGATGAATTTGACCTGTCCGTATTAGCTGAGTCTGTTGTAGACGATATGGAAATCGAAGCATCCCGCAAAAATATCCATATCCGTTTTGTCGATCAATTAGAAGATGCTTCATTTGTCGGTGATATGACCCTCATCATACGCCTTTTCACAAACTTAATCTCAAATTCCATTAAATACGGAAAAGAAAACGGAAACATTCTAGTTCAGCTTCAAGAGGAAAACGGATTGATCACACTTTTATTTGAAGATAACGGAATCGGCATTCCAAAAGAAAGCCTGGATAAAATATGGGATCGTTTTTATCAGGTCGAAACCAGTCGCGCAAATAGTCAGGGATTTGGTCTTGGTCTTTTTATGGTCCGCCGGATCGTACAACTTCATAAGGGAACGATCGAAGTCTCCAGTAGTTTTGGGGAAGGTACAAGATTTGTCATAACGCTTCCAAAACTGAGCAAGCTGGAATCATAATTTTTTTATTTTTTGTTGTTTAAACAACATACGAGTGAGCCATACTTATATTATACTCTTCCCATACGATAAACAACCACTCAGCAAAGGAGACTTTTCTTATGAATCATAAAACATCTCAAATGCAAATGTTCTGCTATCAATGTCAGGAAACTGCCGGCTGCAAAGGATGCACGGTATCCGGTGTCTGCGGTAAAAAACCGGAAGTTGCCGCTATGCAGGATCTGCTTGTATATGTCACAAAAGGGCTTGCTTCTGTAACAACGCAGCTGCGCAGCGAAGGAACATCCATCGCACCTGAAATCAGCCGTATGGTTTCTTTGAATTTATTTACAACGATCACGAATGCAAATTTTGATCTGGAAATGATCAAAACCCGTGTTACTGAAACATTAGCGGTCAAAGAAGAACTCCTCTCACAGATAAAAGAGACTTCCGCGCTTCCAGAAGCTGCGCTTTGGGAGGGAACAGACGCACAATATGCGGAAAAAGCCGCTTCTGTCGGCGTTCTTGCAACCGAACAGGAGGATATCCGAAGCCTGCGGGAACTGATCACCTATGGACTAAAGGGACTTGCCGCATATACAAAACATGCTAACGCTCTTTTAAAAGAAGACGCTGAAACAGACGCCTTTATCGAACGCGCTCTGGCTTCCACTCTTGATGATAGTCTGAGCATAGAAGATCTGACTTCTCTGGCACTGGAAACCGGAGAATATGGCGTAAAAGGCATGGCACTGCTTGATCAGGCAAACACCGAAGCTTATGGACATCCCGAAATTACAAAAGTAAGCATCGGCGCTGGAAATCGTCCGGGAATCCTCGTATCCGGCCACGATCTCCGTGATCTGGAAATGCTCCTGGAACAGACCGAAGGAACCGGCATTGATGTATACACGCATTCCGAAATGCTCCCGGCTCACTATTATCCGGCCTTTAAAAAGTATCCTCACTTTGTCGGCAATTATGGAAATGCCTGGTGGAAACAAAAAGAAGAATTTGAAGCCTTCCACGGTCCGATTCTTATGACAACAAACTGTATCGTTCCGCCAAAAGACAGTTATAAAGACCGTCTGTATACAACCGGTGCGGCAGGATACCCGGGATGCCCTCATATTCCTGGCAAAATCGGAGAAAGAAAGGATTTTTCCCCGATCATCGAACAGGCAAAACAATGCCAGCCGCCGGCGCCGATCGAAAATGGCGAGATCATCGGAGGATTTGCCCACGAACAGGTACTTGCTTTGGCTGATCAGATTGTGGAAGCCGTTAAATCCGGAGCAATCAAAAAATTCGTTGTCATGGCAGGCTGTGACGGACGTGCAAAATCAAGAAATTATTATACCGATTTTGCAAAAGCACTTCCGAAAGATACTGTGATTCTGACAGCCGGATGCGCAAAATACAAATATAATAAATTGGATCTCGGAGATATTAACGGAATCCCACGTGTCCTCGATGCCGGTCAGTGCAACGATTCCTATTCTCTTGCTGTCATCGCATTAAAATTAAAAGAGGTATTTGAACTCGATGACATCAACCAGCTTCCGATCATTTACAACATTGCCTGGTACGAACAGAAAGCGGTCATCGTACTTCTGGCGCTTCTGTCTCTGGGCGTAAAAAATATCCATCTGGGACCGACATTACCGGCATTCCTTTCTCCAAATGTAGCGAATGTACTTGTAGAAAACTTTGGAATTGCCGGAATCGGAACAGTTGAAGAGGATATACAATTATTTTTCGGAAAATAAAACCGAACTTTCTTCCGTCCATGATACCCTAGTGGCTGTCGGATAATAACATATTTCAACTCCGATGCCTATGAAGACATCTCCCGCAGAATTCCATGTCAGCAATGACGCTTCTGCGGGAGATATCTTTTTCTCAAATTTTCGGTGGTGTAGACATGGAGCCCGTCTATAAAGTCTGTATTAACCGACATTCCCTTACATTTTGGCTTTTAAAATCCTTCTTACCGCATCATCAATTCGATCTTCGGAAAGATCTCCATTCTGCACGGCATCATAAATTCCGGAATAAGCTTCTTCCAGATTTTCCGGCATCAGTATAATATCCACTCCTGCCGACACCGCTTTGACCGCTGCATCCGATGCGCTGTATGTCCTGATGATCGCACCCATATTCATTGCATCCGTGATCACAATTCCATCATATCCACAGTTTTCCCGAAGGATTTGAATCATCGTTTCAGAAAGCGAACAAGGGGTGTTATCTCCCGTCACATTCGGCACGGAAATATGGGCTGCCATAACAAAATCCACACCCTCCTGCTGTGCTGCGGCAAAAGGTTTTAGTTCGGCCTGCTCCAGTTCTGTGAGTGTCTTATTCGTATATGCATATCCTTCGTGGGTATCCGCCTCTGTCGCTCCATGTCCCGGAAAATGCTTAAATGTGCTTAATACATGATTCGCCTGAAGTCCTTTGGCATATGCTGCCGCATATTCTGTGACGACATCAGCATCCGTGCCAAAAGAACGATTTCCGATCACTGTATTGGCACTGTTGGTCAGCACATCGGCATCCGGCGCAAAATCAAGATTAAACCCAAGATCCGACAGATATCCTCCAATGATATTACCACATTCATATGCCTCTTCTACCGATGTCACCTCGGCCATAGGTTTGACGGATTCCGCAGAAAAAGCCGGATTGCCGGCAACTCTTGTGACACTTCCTCCTTCTTCATCCACACTGAGAAACAGTGGGAGGCCCTGCAGTTCCTTCGCATAATCCTGCGTATTCGAAAGCATTGTTCTCGTTTGATCTGCAGACACCAGATTCTGTGAAAAATAAATGATTCCTCCAACCGGCCTCTCCTTCAGGCTGTTTTTTGTCCTTTCCCCTGCTGCAGTCACATTTTCCGCTCCCGTCAGCTGCTCCGGTGTTACAATAAACATCTGATAGATTTTTTCTTCCAGTGTCATATTCGAAAGAAAATCCTCTACCTGCTGTTCCCGCTCAGGCATTTCCGTACTCTGCTCATTTTCATCTACCTTAAGATCGGATGAAACCTCTCTCATATCCTTGTGATGGATCAAAACTGTTCCAACTGCCACCGCTGCAATGATCATCAAGCATACAATGCACAGAATCCCGATTCTTTTCGATGTTCTCCTGTTTTTTTCTTTTGTATTCATCGTCCTTCTTATCCTTCCCAATATCCATTTGCCCTTTACAGACAACTATAGTATAGCACAGATACGGTCTCATCACTATGATCTGAGTCTTAACTTATATTTTTGCACGAAAAAAGAGAGGTCCATTCAAACATCTCTTATTATTACACTGTCTGAAAAACCCTGATTCCGTTCCGAGCCATCCACGATTGGAGAATTTCCCCCAGGGACTTTCCTCCATCATCAATCACACTCAATGCTTCTCTCACATCCGCTTTGGGACATCTCTTTACAATATTCTCCTGAAAATCTCCGGCAGCTCCGCCACAATGAGAATAGAAAGGCAATATGATTTTCCCCGACAAGTCATTTTGGTTTATCCAGGAGGCCATTGGAGGCGCGATCGTTCCACACCAGTTCGGCGTTCCTAAAAAAATCACAGAATATGACCGGGGCAGATAAGATGCCGGCAAAAGTTTCGGATAATATCGCGATTTTATTTCTTTTTTTACCTGTTTCAACAATTCCGGAAATGCCATTGGATACGGCTGCCACGGATAAATCTCGCACCAGTCTCCGCCGGTCATGACCCGGATTCTCTCTGCAATCCGATGCGTATTCCCCGAATAGGAATAGGAAACGATCAGGGGTCGTTCCATAAATTTTATATGATTGTTTTCAACACTTGCCGGACTCATCACGATTCCGTCCTTCTCCTTTTCCAAAGGACATACATTTACTGATTACATCCCCGGTTTTCAGATACTCATAAGTAGGCATTTCAAACAAGATCGGCTTCAGCGTAGGATAATCAATTTTTTGATCTGCAATTAATACACTTTCCTCTGCATAAGTGGCATCGATCGTACAAATGAAATTCTCAAACCCTTTCGTCTCATAAATTTCTTCCACACTGCATACCATTGTCACTGGAGACTGTGCTATCATCGGTACACCAGCATCATCTATGATATAATCGAATAAATTCGACTTATCCTCTTTGCTGCCACTGACACAACCCGAACGGTCTGCCTCCTATCTGTTTTATAAGACTACATCCAGTATTTATCATCCAAACGCTCAATTGCTTTTTTCTTTATTATAGGCCGCCCTCTTTTTTATGTCTAATGCTTATGATTTATCTTTATTGATACGCTTTTTGTATAGTAAAATTGATGGAGATCTCAACCCTTCATATTTGCACGCAGCATATTAATTTCCTGAATAAACAAAGATGTTGCAGGAGAAAACAGATGATTCTTCTTCCAGACTAACACACTGCGTGTTATATGTTCCGGACGGATAGGAATAAAACGCAATTGCGGACTGCTATGGATGGCCAATGCTCCATCCAGACAAAAAGCACAGCCCAGTCCAGCTTCCACAAGAAATACGGCATTAGAAAGAAGCGTATAACTAAGTGGTATATTCAATGATTCCATCCGGAATGATCCACTCCCTTTCCGCCAAAGGATGATCCTCTCTCATAAGCACGCCCCATGTTTCTTTCTGAGATAATCGGATAAAATCATATTTCGATGTGTCGATCGGTTCTAACAACAGCCCCACATCAATCAGCCCTTTATCCATCCGCTCCTTAATATAATCCGCCATTTCATTAAACAAATGGAATTGCACGAGAGGATACTTGTCCGAAAACTGCTTGATGAGTTTTGCGAACATCCGGCTGCCTACGGCTTCCGTAGCTCCAATTGAAATCACCCCGCTGACATCAGCATTGCGTGCAATAAAAGCCTCCTCTAAACGATCCGCCAATTCAACGATTTCCTCTGCTGCTGCCAAATAATATCGAAGGGTACGCAATTCCATAACTAAATTCCTCCTTTATCATTTTTCTTTATAATATAAAATGATAACCAGATCATTCAAAAATCGCAACAAAATGCTTTATATTTGTAGACAGCCAGCTGCTTTTCTTATATACTTATAAATCACTACGTTTTGCAAATACTACAATAATAAGAAAGAGAGGAAAAAAATGTTTGCACAAATTATTAACACGCTAAGTGACCTTTTATACACATACATTTTGATCATTCTTCTTGTCGGAACAGGGATTTACTTCTCAATTCGGACGCGCTTTGTTCAATTTCGACTCCTGGCTGAATCCATCCGGGTTGTTATGCAGCCAAAAGAAGATGAAAATGGCCTTTCATCCTTCCAGGCACTGATGGTCTCAACGGCGTCCCGTGTTGGAACAGGTAATATCGCTGGAATCTCTACCGCGATCGTTTTGGGCGGCCCCGGAGCTGTCTTCTGGATGTGGATCACCGCGCTTCTTGGAAGTGCTTCCGCTTTTATCGAAAGTACACTCGCCCAAATCTACAAACGAAAAGCCGAAGATGGCACATGTTACGGCGGTCCCGCCTATTATATTCAGGCAGTATTAAAGCGCCGCTGGCTTGGCGTCCTTTTTGCCGTCTTCTTGATCCTTACTTATATGGTAGGATTTAACCTCGTAGCTTCGTTTAACATCATTGATACATTCCGTGCTTACAGCTTCTTCAATGAATCCTGGACACCGATTGTGATCGGTGGAATTCTGGCATTCATTTTCTGTGTATGTATATGCGGAGGAATCAAACAGATATCAAAAATTACCGAAGTACTTGTACCTGCAATGGGTCTATTTTATATTGGTATTTCCTTAATTATTGTTTTTACACATTTTGAACTGATCCCACAGATGTTTAAAAGCATTTTTAGCAATGCCTTTGATTTCCGCTCTATTTTCAGCGGTTTTATTGGTTCCTGTATTATGCATGGTGTCAAACGCGGACTTTTCTCCAACGAAGCCGGTGTCGGATCTGCTCCAAATGCTGCCGCAAGCGCTTCGGTATCTCACCCGGTAAAACAGGGACTGGTGCAGATGCTGTCCGTTTTTATCGACACGATCCTGATCTGTTCTGCAACCTCTTTTATGCTTCTTTGCTCTGGTGTAGAACCTACGAGTGAGCTCAGAGGGATGCCATGGGTTCAGGCAGCTGCCGCTAATACATTTGGAAATATCGGTATTACCTTTATCACGGCAGCCCTTTTCCTGTTCGCATTTACAACATTGATCGGAAACTTTTTCTATGCCGAAATGGGTCTTGGATATCTCTGCGATAAAAAACCAAGTAAAGCTATGTTGATCGGCCTCCGCGTGATTGCTACCATTGTCGTATTTAGCGGATCTCTGATGGAATTCAGCGTGGCATGGAGTACTGCAGACGTTATTATGGGATTCCTGGCGCTGATCAACCTACCGGTGATCATCATCCTCGGCGGCCCTGCGATCCGCTGTATGGATGATTATATAAAACAGAAAAAAGCAGGTAAAAATCCTGTATTTAAAGCAAGAGATATTGGATTAAAAGATCCAACAGATTTCTGGAATTAACCAGAATCAGTCATTTCAACCAGACGTAACACAGAACTGCCGTTAATGATCCACAGTGACAGGGGGCGTCAGTTAAAAACAGCCCCGGACTCAAAAAGCCGGAGCTGTTTTGTGGTTTAGATTCTCACAATTTAAATTCTTGCCAACAACTCGGAAGGAGTAAATGCAATTATCTTACTTTTGGAAAAGTCCCGGATATTTCTGGTGATAATATAATCGGCATGAACACGTTCCGCAGTCACGCTCTGCACTGCGTCTTCAAAATCTTTCCAGTTTAATCCGGCAGCCCGTGTCAGATCGGATACACTGAAATCCGTAAAATCAAAAATCAGATTCAGCTTGCGGAAAATATCTTCGATTGTTGCCGGATCCAGTTGTTTTCGCATGATATAGACCAGGTTTGCAAAAGTGAGAGCGGACACATAGCCTTTCGCTTTTCCTGTTTCGCAGAGTTTCCAGATCATACTGGAATCAGTTACAAATTCCTGACGATTTAGAAGAACATCCAAAATAATATTTGCATCAATCAATAGAACCATATTTTTCCGTCAGCCTTTCTGTTTTTGCTTCATCCAGATCATAGTTTTCTTTCAGTATTCCGGTAAGAGAATCTGTCAGATAGGATATCGCTGCATTTTTCGGAATAAAACGACCTACCTCACGACCGTTTTTGGTCACAATGATTTCATGCCCCGACATAATAAGATTTAAGTATCTTCCAAAATTGTTTTGCATCTCAGTTGCAGTAGCGATTTCAATCGTAGCCATAACAATACCTCCTTTTAGCTAATTCTATTATATGCTATATTAGCTAATTCGACAACAAAAAATATATTTTATGACTTGGCACGGAATATAATGGGTGTGACAGAATTTTCCAAAATATAATGATAACGTAACCGTTCATTTGTAAGGCGATTGATATTGATAACCCGCAATAAGTAATCTATAAATCCCGGTGGCATGATGTCCTCGATGTTTACTGCAGCTTCGCGCTCTAAGCTGTTGTGAATTTGAAAAACCGTTAATCAATTGCCCGCAGTCTTTCTACAATGCTTTGCTTCTCCAAATTCTTAAAACAAATGTAGGGGATCAGAATTGCAAACACAATCAAAATCGGCGTACAGATCAGCAGCGGCAAAAGTGTAAAGTGGAATGTCGCTGTCCAGTCAGTCGATACCATCATACGGACACCGATACCCACGGCCAAAGCGCCCAGAATATAGGACGCCAGTAAGGTACTGCCGGCATAATATAATCCCTCATCGATCAGCATACTCCGAAGCTGCCGCTTTGTCATGCCGATACTCTGTATCATGGCAAATTCTTTCTGACGGGAAACAATCGCTGTCAGCATGGAATTGATAAAGTTCAAAATGCCGACAAAGGCAATAATCAAACTGATCGCAAAGCCCATAACCGTATTGGCCCGTGTCTGTTCCTGATAATGCTCCATCAGGTTGGATTTCGCAGTATAGTTCAGGGATTTATCCACATTGTCTCGATAGGAGATAAGCATTTCTTCTGCCTGCGGCTGGTATTCCTCAGCTACATCAAAGAACAGCTTTCGCAGAGTGTTGTCCGGATACATTGACCGAAATGTGTCTGCCGGAAGATAAAACGAAAGGAAATCCTGCGTACTGCTGTTAACCCCCTCAGTGATCGTAGGTATATCTGCCACAATCGCCATCACTTCATATTGCTTTCCGTTCAGTTCTACCATATCTCCAACGGAATAGGTCGGCTGTGTTTCTTTCTCGCTGTCCTCTGCACCGGTGGCTGCCTCCATCACGACATAATCCCCGGACAAGAATTGATCCTTATCAAAGGTGCCGTCCAATATCCGGCCATCTTGTGCAAAAGTGTCCAGTATCAGGCCGTCAACGCCATACAGGATGGAAACACATTCTCCGCTGTCGATCATATCATGGTAGGCTTCGGCCAGCCCTGCGTCCGTTGCTTCCATGTAGGCCAGCCGGTCGTCAGCATGATAATAGGTCTGGATATTTTCAAGAGCAGAGTTCCCGATCTGGTGGGTAAATACCTGCGAATACAAGCGTCCCGTAGCCTCTAACCCGGAAAGACCCCCAATGTTCTGTACCAGCTCCGGAGAAATGGTTGTGCCGTAAGGGTTATAGGTTCCAAAGGTGGAAGAAATCGAACTGTCCTCTACCTCAAAATCACTGATCACCGTCTGGCTCATGTATTTATCAATGTCAAAGCTGGCATTTTTCGCATAGACGCAGGAAAGAAGCACAAGCCCCAGCGTCAGAGAACAGATTACCGTAACGGTGCGTTTCTTGTTCCGGCCCAAATTGGCAAGCGCCATCTTCGGGATGCTCGGCTCCCCGGTGCTTTTCTTGATTTTCCGTTTGCTGATTGTGCCTGTATCGGTGTAACGCAGAGCTTCCATCGGGGAAACCTTACCGGCGATTTTCGCAGGCTTCATACA
>DVKZ01000031.1 GCA_018715775.1 Candidatus Fimousia stercorigallinarum
AAGACATATCAGGACAGTCTGTTTTTTATATCATCCCCTTTTTGAAGTTACCAAGCACAAAATAACTGAATAGTCGAAAAAATTCACAATATTATCTGACTATTTCTTTTGTGTTTCGCAAACACCTATAAAAAAAATAAACTTTCTGTAAAGCCAATAAAACGAAAAATAACATCAATTACAATTATTTACAAAATAACACATTTGCAACGAAATATAAATATATGGAAATCAAAAGATGTGCAATGTCACAAAAAATGAGGTTTTTACAACACCAAAAAATGTACGATTTCATGAAAAAACGATATGATTAAGACAGATCAGAAAGGAAGTGAGAACATGATAGCAAAGAGACCACCAATGGGATGGAATTCTTGGAACACATTCGGAAAAGACATTAATGAAACGCTTGTATTTGAAATAGCAGACATCATGGTAAAGGAAGGATATTTAGAAAAAGGATATGAATATCTGGTAATTGATGACTGCTGGGCATTAAAAGAAAGAGATGCGGAAGGAAATCTCGTTCCGGATCCGGAAAAATTTCCTCACGGCATGAAATATGTAGCAGATTATGTGCACAATGCAGGATTAAAAATAGGCATTTATTCCTGTGCCGGAATTTTGACTTGTGCCGGATATCCGTCCAGTTACGATCATGAATATGAAGATGCGCGGCTGTTTGCATCATGGGGAATTGACTTCCTGAAATATGATTTTTGCAACTTCCCGCAAAATGCAGACTGTAAGACAAGATATTTGACGATGAGCATGGCGTTAAAAGCGACCGGACGAGAAATCTTATTTTCTGCCTGCAACTGGGGAAGAGAAGAGTCGTGGAGTTGGATGCGCTCCATTGGGGCGCATATGTACCGCTCGACAGGAGATATTTTTGATAATTACCGGTCCTTTATAAACATCTTCCAATCACAGGTAGAGCATTTGTGTCAGTCCGGACCGTATTGTTTTAATGATCTGGATATGCTGACGGTAGGAATGTATAACCAGGGAAATGTGGCGGTCGGAAAACCATGTACAGAGAATGAGTATCGGATGCAGTTTACGCTTTGGTGTCTGGTAGGAACTCCGTTATTTATCGGGGCGGATCTAAGAAGTATCTGTCCGAAGTTGAAAGATATGCTGCAGAACAAAGCTCTTCTTGAGATTGATCAGGACGAGGAGAGCAGACCGCCGTATCTTGTAAGCAAACGAAGCGTGCATGTCCCGGTTTCCGATGAGGAAAGAAAGACAGCAATCGAACCGTTAAAACGGATCGGAGGACAGCTTCTGACGTTTCTGAAAATCCTGAGTGATTTTGAATTCGTCATTGCCTATTACAATCTTCATACGGATGAGCACGAGATATTATGCAGCTTTGCAGATGCCGGAATTCCGCTTGCGAGCGGCTATGGGCTTTCTATGACAGATGTATTCACGGGGGAAAATATCGGGGTTGTCAATGATTATCACAAAGTATCGGTTACCGGTCATGACTGTAGGCTGTACCGCTGTAAAATGGTGAAGATCGATGCTTAGCAGAATGAGGGAAAACGAACATTGTCATCGCTGTCAGAAAGAAATATGCAGCGATGAGATCGCAATGACAAAAAAACTGATCAATCGAGGAACGACAGAATACTATTGTTTTGACTGCCTTGCGAATTTTTTTGACATCACAAAGCAGGATGTGATTTTGATGATGGAGCATCACAAAGCGATGGGGTGTACCTTATTTGTTTCCAACCGGATGGACAGTCCGGAAAAAATATATTATAAACAAGGAGGAGAAATATGAAACTCAAAAAAATTTTGGCTGTTCTTATGACAGCAATCCTTATTGTCGGCACGTTTACAGCTTGTGGATCTGATTCAGGTGATTCTTCATCTGATAGTGACGGTGTAAGCTTTACGATTTTTAATTCCAAAACGGAATTACAGGAAGATTTACAGGAAGCCGCGGACAAATACGGGGAAGAAAATGGCGTGAATATCGAAGTTTACTATTCAAATGACACAGTTTCCGCTCATTTGGCAACAAAATACGCGTCCAAAGAACCATATACATTAAATATGGTAGATGCAAAAGATGTTTATTCTCTTGGTGCTCAGTACGGATATGATATGAGCTCAGCAGAATGGGTATCCGATACAGATTATGCAATCTCCGTTGATGACAAAGTAGTCGGATTCCCGGTATGTATCGAAGCCCGCGGTCTGTTGTTCAATGCACATGCAATTGAAGAAACATTGGGAGAAGAATTTGACCCTGCAAGCATTCAGACGTTAGATGATCTTACAGCAATCTGTGACAGATTAGTGGATGCTGGTATGGAACATCCGACAGCGATCTTAAAACCGGATTGGTCTTTAGCAGCGCATTACTTACAGCAGATGTATGAAGAACGCGAAGATGTAGACGGATTCATCGATTCCCTGTATGCAGGTGAAGCAGATGTTGCATCAGATGAAAAATTCAACGCATTAATGGACACATTTGACGTATTGATGAAATACAATTTATTTGGCGATGCTCCGATCTCTGTAGAAGATGAACAGGTTCATCAGGCATTATCAGAAGGCCAGGTTGCATTCCAGTTCGGCGGATGCTGGGAATGGAATGACATCATCGACTTTGATTATACAGGTGATGTAGGAATCATGCCGGTTCCACAGAACGTTCAGGATGACTACACAGGTAAACTTGTGGGCGGTGGTTCTAAATACTTTTATATTGATAACAGCGAATACACAACAGATGAACAGCGCGAAGCCGCTATGGATTTCTTAAATTGGTTTGCAAGCTCTGACGAAGGAAAGACTTTTGTATCTGAAACATGTGCAATGGTTACTCCATTTAAGAGTAATGACGTAGAATGTGCAAATGAACTGGGTGTATACGTAAAACAATATGTAGATGAAGGAAAACTCGTTCCAAACTATGACTACGATCCGGATGACCATTATTCGGTACTTGGTACAAAGATGCAGCAATATCTGGCAGGTCAGCTTGACCGTGAAGGATTAGCAAAAGAAATCGAGACCTACTGGGCAAATGTAACACCGGTAGAACACTAAAAAGCTCTTCATTCATAACATTAAATATATATGTTATGTATCAAAATAGTATATTTTGACAGTAAAAGAAAATCGGAGGTTTATGCCTCCGGTTTTTCTTTTTTCAAGTGATCTCTATATTTTTTTGGACTGAATCCATACAGTTTTTTAAAACTTTCGGAAAAAGAAAAGGAATTCGTATATCCGACTTCATCCGAGATTTCCTGAACGGTCATATTCGTCGTGCGAAGCAAGTTGCCTGCCTGTTCCAGACGGTAATTGAGCAGATACGTCTGCGGCGAAATATTCATCTTATTTTTAAAAATTCTGGACAGATAGTATCGGGAAATCCCGATGTGTTTTGCGACATCGCTCACCTGAATCCGAGCATAATTGCGATGGATATAATCCAGAGCTGAATTTACATAGACATCTGACGGATAGCTGTTTAAGTTTTTGCGTGGATGCTGTTCCGAATAAGATTTTACGAGCAAAGCAATTGCTTCATATAAAAATGATGTACGCAAAAGTTCGTTTTCGATGATCAATTCGTGGTGGTTCAATATCTTTTCTGCAATGTTCAAAAATGTACCGGAATCCATATAGGCGTCCCGCACCGGATGCTCCAGTGTGATTCCTGCCTTTTCCAGAAAATATGCTGCACGAATGCCGCCGAAAGAAATCCAGGTATAATACCAGGGATCTTTCGGATCCGAATAATAATATACTTCTACATCGGGAAACGTTGTAAAAATCTGTCCGTCGGTTACTGTATAGGTCTTTCCATTCATTTTCAAATAGCCTTTTCCATGAAGAACCATATGAACATGATAATCATCCCGAATGATTGGGCCAAATGTTTTATCCGGTCTGCAGCGTTCAATGCCGCAGACGGTCAGACATAATTCTTCGGTTTCTTTCATGCGGCTGCCAAGCCAGCGAAAGTTTGCATCTACCCGGTAATTTTTCTCATCTAGCATAGTAATACCTGCTTTCACTGTTTGTTCATTGGATGCCGCCGGATTTTCCGGCGGCAGTTTTTTATAAGTATTTTTCACCATATCCGTAGTTTTCTACAACATAATCAATATCTTTGTCACCGCGTCCGCTCAGGCAGACTAAAATAGAACCGCGTTTCATTTCCTGGGCCTTTTTTACTGCGTAAGCGACCGCGTGAGAACTTTCTATTGCAGGAATGATACCTTCGTAGCGCGACAACTCAAAGAAGGCTTTCATTGCCTCTTCATCATCGACCGTTTCGTAAGTGACTCTGCCAAGATCGTGAAGGAATGCATGTTCCGGACCGACGGATGGATAATCAAGGCCACTGGCGATAGAGTATACAGGGGCAGGTTCACCGTCATCATCCTTTAACATAATGCTTTCAAATCCATGCATCACACCTTTTTCTCCATAAGTCATAGAAGCGGCGTGATCTCCGAGTTTCGCACCGCGTCCTAACGGTTCTACACCGACGATATCGACCGGTTCATCCACAAATGGGATAAACATGCCGATGGAGTTGCTTCCGCCGCCGACACAGGCACAGACAACATCCGGGAGCAGACCGGTCATCTCCATAAACTGCTCTTTGGCTTCGTATCCGACAACAGACTGGAAATCGCGGACCATCAGCGGAAATGGATGCGGTCCAAGTGCCGAGCCGATACAATAGATGGAATCCTTGTAATTTTTTGCATAAGAAGTAAAAGCGGAATCTACGGCTTCTTTTAGTGTTTTCAGACCATGAGATACCGGAACGACTTTTGCACCGAGGATCTTCATTCGAGTGACATTCGGAGCCTGTTTTGCAATATCTACTTCGCCCATGTGGATTTCGCATTCCAGACCGAAAAATGCAGCAGCAGTCGCAAGAGCTACGCCATGCTGTCCGGCACCGGTTTCTGCGATCAGACGCTTTTTGCCCATAAACTTTGCAAGCAGTCCTTCTCCCATACAGTGATTGAGTTTATGAGCACCCGTATGATTCAGATCTTCCCGTTTCAAATAAATCTGACAGTTGCCATATCGTTTCGATAATCGTTCGCAGTGATAAACAGGCGTCGGTCTGCCCTGAAATTCTTTCCGGATCCGGCGCAGTTCATTGATAAATTGTGAAGAATGGCAGATCGTCTGATAGGCTTCTGAAATCTCTTCAAATGCCGGTTTCAATTCATCACTCAGATAAGCGCCGCCATAAGGACCAAAACGACCATTCTGGTCAGGATAATTTCTTAAATACGTTCTGTAATCCATAAATACCCTCCTATATCATACATTATTTCTTTTGTTTTATTTTACCATGTAATAAGACGGATTTGGAACTGTAAGTTGTGAAAATGCACAAAAAGTTATTTAGAAAATGGATATTCGTTTTTTTATATCTGTGGATTTGTTCCTGCAAAATATGCCAAAGTAAATTCCAGGAATTGTTTGTCGGCATGTGTCAGATAACGGTTCTTTTTCCAGCTTAATCCGATGGTGGTGATACATGGCGGATCGGAAACTTCAATATAGCGAAGATAACCATTTTGATACAATGGGTCTTTTAGGAGTGGAGAAAGCGGAGAAAAAGCAATCCCCAGTCCGTTTTTTATATAATTTGGAATCGAAGAAGTATCCGATGTCTCTATGATCAGGCGCGGATGGATGCTGGTAGACGAAAAAAAGCGATCTGCAAGTTCACGGATGCCATAACCGGGAAGTGCGGTAATAAAATCCTCATTTTCCAGTTCGCGCAACGTGATCGTATCATGCCGGTCCAGCCAGTGGCCAGGAGGATAGATGATCGGACATGTTTCCTCAATCAGGCTGATCGTACTGATCTGATCATTTTCCGGGATCAGCGGTGCGCAGATCGCAAAATCGATCTCTTCCGTGCAAAGCTGTTGGATCAGAGAATCTCTTCTGGCAGAAGTCTGATGAAAATCGATATCCGGAATCTGCTTTTTCAACTGGGAAAGCAGACCGCATATATACAGGCTGGCATTTGTGATAATAGAAACGGAATGTTCTCTTTTTTTGGCGAGATCCGCCAGCTCTTTCTTCGCATTATGTAATTCAAAAAAGATCGTCTGAACCCGTGTATAGAAGAGTTTTCCAAATGAATTGAGCCGGATCCGGCGTCCGACATGGTCAAATAAGGGGACGCCCAGTTCTGTTTCGAGTTCCGTAATTGTCTTACTGATAAACGGCTGCGCGACATCTAACTGTTTTGCCGCCTTTGTCATATGTTCTAATTCCGCTACTGTCTTGAAAAAAATCAGATGTTTCATTTCCATAATCTTATCTCCTTGTCCTTGTTCATATTATACAATACATGCATAGAAAAAGGAATTTTTTTGTACATAATTTATAAATAATTAATTATATATTCATATAAAAATATATATTTTACAGTCATAAAAACCGTCCTTTATAATAGAAGTAAAGATGTAAGGAAGGAGCGGTTTTATGGAATTAAAGAAACTCATTTACACGGTCGAAGATGGGATTGCAGTGATCACGATGAATTATATGAAAAATCTGAATGCCATCGATGAGCAAATGGCGGATGAATTGATGTATGTTGTCGAGACAGCTGAAAAGGATCCGGACGTTAAAGTTGTTGTGTTAAAAGGATCGGACAGAGCATTTTCTGCAGGCGGTGACATTGGATATTTTTATCAGCTGATCCAGGCAGGCGGCGAAGTAAATATGGATGGGTTGATCGCTAAGGTAGGAGTCGTTGCGGATGGATTGAAACGGATGAGTAAGATGGTGATCACATCCGTCTGCGGAGCTGCAGCAGGCGCCGGTGTCAGCTTGGCTCTGGGCGGTGATTTTATGATCTGTGCGGATAATGCCAAATTTATTCTGGCATTTGTGAATCTTGGGCTTGTGCCGGATACCGGAGCGACATATTTGCTTTCAAAGAGCATTGGAGTGACGCGGGCATTGGAACTTGCGGCAACCGGACGTCCGGTCAGCGCGAAGGAAGCAAAGGAACTTGGACTTGTCTATAAAATTACGACAAAAGAAGATCTGGATGCAGAGACGATGAAGTTTGCGAAAAAACTGGCTTCGGGTCCGCTGCTTTCTTATAAAAATATTAAAAAGCAGATTTATGATGCTAACTTTGCGGATTATAAAAAATGGCTGAATGAAACCGAAATCCCGACACAGCGGGAATGTGCAGCTTCGATGGATTTTCAGGAAGGATGCAAGGCATTTATGGAAAAACGGAAACCGGAGTTTGAAGGGAAATAACTGCGAGACGGAAAGGTGGGAACCAATTTGAGATCAAAAGTTGTAAATTTAGAAGAAGCGCTTACAATCTTTCAAGATGGACAGACGATCATGTTCGGTGACTGGCATGGCGAACTTTCCGCCGAAGAAATCATAACCGGCATGCTTGAAAAAGGCGTAAAAGATATTGATGCCATTGCTGTTTCCGGAGGGATGCCGGATCAGGGGCTTGGAAGGCTGATCGCAGCACATCGTGTAAAAAGCCTGGCAACAACGCATATCGGATTAAATCCGGTGGCCCGCGATCAGATGTTTGCCGGAGAATTGGAAGTAGAATTTATCCCTCAGGGAACCTTTGCGGAACGGATCCGATGCGGGGGCGCAGGACTCGGGGGATGCCTGACGCCGACCGGCGTTGGTACCGACGTGGAAAAAGGCAAGCAAAAATTGACGATCAATGGCAAAGAATATTTACTGGAACTGCCAATGCATGCGGATGTAGCATTGATCAAAGCGTGGAAAGCGGATACCGCGGGCAACATTCAGTTCCGTCTGACGGGAAGAGCGACGAACAGTTATATGGCGTTTGCGGCGGATACTGTGCTGGTGGAAGTGGAAGAATTGGTGGAAGTCGGAGAACTGGGACCGGATGAAATCGATGTCGCTGCTCCGATTATCGATATGGTCTATGTGCGGACCGGAGAGAAGAAACCAATCTGCCCGATGTGGCAGCGTGCAAAGGCAAAAGCGGAAGGAGGTAGAAAGTAATGGCAGGATTGACGGGACGTGCGTTGATTGCAGCGCGTTGTGCAAAGTTTTTTAAGGACGGCGATTTTGTGAATCTTGGAATCGGTCTTCCTCTGATGTGTGTAAATTATCTGCCGGAAGGCGTGGATCTCTGGCTGGAAGCGGAGATCGGAATTGTCGGATGTGGAGCTTCTCCTTCCTGGGAAGATGCAGATCCGGATCTGATTGATGCCGGCGGACAGCCTGCGTCTGTGATCAAGGGCGGAAGCGTGTGTGACCATGCGACATCGTTTGCATTTATCCGGGGCGGACATATCGACGCAGCGGTGCTTGGCACGTTACAGGTTGATCAGGAAGGAAATATCGCGAATTGGACGATTCCTGGAAAACTGGCACCGGGTATGGGCGGTGCGATGGATCTTTGTGCCGGTGTGAAGAAGATCATCGTGGCGACGGATCATTGTGAAAAGAGCGGAAAGTCAAAGATTTTAAAAAAATGTACGCTTCCATTGACTGGGGCAAAGTGTGTAACCGATATTGTGACGGAACGTTGTTATTTTGAAGTGACGAAAGACGGGCTGGTTCTTCGCGAATTGGCACACGGATATACGGTAGAAGATATCCGGGAGTGTACGGAAGCGGACTTTACGGTAGCGGAGCATGTTGCAGTGATGGATGTATAATCCCTATCGCTTGTTAAATAAGAGAAAATAAGGGAAGCTGTAAAAAGCTTCCTTTATTTATTAGATTTTGTTTTGAAGGAATAGTTTTTCATAAATGCGGTAAATCGCTTGGTGACCGGATAGTCGAGAAGGTCTTTTAATGTTACATAAAAAATCGTCCGATGGAGATCTTCTTTTAATGGGATGATCACATGATTGTCTGTTTTCAGCGCGTGGGCAATGGAATTGGAAGAAAAGTAGATTCCAAGGCCATCCTCCGCAAGCTGCATGCCGATATCGGACTGACTTGTTTCACAGACAACGCGCGGCGTGACATAGTGCTTTGCAAAAAGGAGTTCCAGCTCAAGCCGGAAGGCGGAATCTTTGGATGGCATAATGATCGTATGTTCTTGAAAATCTTCCATTTTTAATATGGATTTTTTGGTTAACGGATGGTTTCGATCGACGACAGCAACATAATAGTCATCCATTAACTTCTGATAATAGAGTTCTTCATTTCTCTGCAGCTCTTTTTCGTTGCTGATCAAAAAGGCTGCATTGATCGTATGTGATTGGAGCATTTCAAGTAGTGCTTTGCTTCCATCGATGGTCAGTTCATAGGCAATATCCGGATATTGCTGACGAAAGTCTGTCAGAATCTGAGGCAGTTTTAAGTAACTGGCAATCCACAACATGCCGACGCGGAAAGTGCCGCTTTGGAGGCAGCTGTATTTATGCATAAGATCAGTCAGCTGATCGATGTTGTTGATGATTCGTTGTGCCGAAAGTACAAACTGTTCTCCGGCATCGGTCAACGTGACAGATTTTGAGTGACGGATAAAGAGAGGGACTTCGAGTTCTTGTTCCAATTTTAAAATTTGCTGGGACAGGGAAGGCTGTGAGATGTATAATTCTTTGGCAGCCGCCGAAAAATTCTTTTTTTCAGCTGCTTTGACAACATAACGTAATTGTTGAATCTGCATAATAAAAAACTCCTTTTTTCTTAAGTCGGATGTGGTCTTGTGCATGTCCGCTAAAATTTAATCTGATATAGGATTTTCCTATTGATTTTATAATATCTAAATATTTCAAAAATATCAAGGATTGAATTAAGATAAAATTAACAAATAAATAATACTTATTTTATAAGTGTGTGTGAAAGGAGAATCACTATGAAGAAAAAAGACACTAAGTCAACACTGGTATTGATCCTTGCTCTTGTCGTGATCATTGGATCAAGATTTATACCCGGGGCAGCGGGACTGTCTGCGGACGCGATCGCTGTTCTTGGCGTATTTTTCGGATCGTTGATCATGTGGATCGGATTATCCATCGATTGGCCGAGTATGATCACACTTCTTGCACTCGGACTTATTCCTGTTTTTGGATTCAGCTCCACATTTGCAGGTGCTTTTGGTAATACGACAGTAGCATTTTTGATCTTCACTTTTGCCCTCGTATATCCATTGGCAAAGACAAACTTTGTGCGTAGATGTACAGTTTCCTTTATTACAAACAGGATTGCAAGAAAAGGTCCATGGTATTTTGTATGCTTCCTGCTTGCAGCGGTAACGTTTATGGGCTTGTTCATCTCACCATCGGTTCTGTTTGTGGCATTTATGCCGTTCCTGGAAGATATTTATTCGGTTCTGGGCATTAAAAAGGGCGGAAAGACCGGTAATATGATCATGATGGGAACCGCATTTTGTATCAGTTTATCTTCCGGTATGACAGCAATCGGACATGTATGGCCGACAATGGCGATCGGTTATTATACAGCCGCTACCGGAAATGACGTGAACCAGTTCCAGTATATGGCAATGGGAATTCCGACCGGTATCATTTTGATCGCACTTTTGATCCTCGTATTTAAGTTCCTCTATCGTCCGGATGATATTCAGGATATCCAGCCGGAAAAAGCAATGAATCTTCGCGGTACGGTACCGCCGGCAGATACGAGAGAAAAGATCATTCTTGCTGTTATGTTCCTGACTGTATTCCTTTGGGTAGGTCCAAGCTTTATCAAAGGAATCCTTCCGGATGTCTATACAATGGTCAATGGATGGTCAACAGCAATGCCTCCACTGCTTGGATGTATCATTCTCTTTATTGCAAAGACGGATGGAGAACGTATTATGAACTTCAAAGAAGTGACAAGCAAGGGAATTTTATGGGGAAGTATTTTAATGACAGCCGCAGCAACACAGCTTGGTTCTTGTCTGACAAATGCAGACGTCGGAATCAGCGAATGGCTGACAGCAACATTACAACCTCTGACAAGCAATCTTCCGGTAATCGGTATGATCATGTTCTTTATGACATGGGCAGTTGTTGAAACAAACTTCTCATCTAATATTGTTACAACAACGGTTGTAAGTGCGGTAGCATTATCTGTATTAACAGCACTTCCGGAAGGTTCTGTGAATGTTGGAGCCGTTGTATGTATGGTCGGTTTTGCAGCAGCAATCTGTAATATGACACCGGCAGGTCAGAGTACGGTTAATACAGTTGCGATCGGATCCGGATGGACGGATACGAAGTCAATGTTTATCTGGGGCGGCATTTTCGCAGTCATGGGAATTTTAGTATTAACATTTATTGCATATCCATTAGGTTCTCTGGTAATCTAAAGATGGAATAAATTATGTTAGGAGAGATCGGAATGAGCAGAGAATATAAATATGATGTAGCAGTAGTAGGGGGCGGTTCTTCCGGAATTGCTGCAGCGGCAGGTGCAGCAAAAAGCGGAGCAAAAACAGTTCTGATCGAGAGAAATCCTTATCTGGGAGGAGAGGCAACGAACAGCGGGGTAGCAGCTTTTTGTGGATTTTATACCTGCGGAGGCGATCCGGTAAAGGTCGTTGCCGGAGTAGGCGACCAGGTGCTTCAGGAACTGCAGAAGCTGGGAAATACAATGAACTATATTGTTTCTGCAGCCGGTAATAAAAATGTTAATTTCAAACCGGAATATCTGAAATGTGCATTGGATAACCTGATGGATGCGGAAGGTGTAGATTGTCTGATGCATGCGGCATTGATCGGAGCCAAGACAGAAGGGAACCGGATCCTGTCTTTACAGTGTATGGATGATGAAGGCGCATTTACGGTTACGGCGGGCTGTTTTGTGGACTGCACCGGTGATGCGAATCTGGTACGCCTTAGCGGAGCGCGTACAATATGGGGTGATGAAGAAGGTAATGTTCAGGCGGCAACACTGACATTTCGATTGAGCGGCGTGGATACATCAAAACCAATGACTCCAAATGCAGTTGAAAAGGCAGTGTTACAGGCAAAACAGGAAGGAATCCCGTATCTGACAAGAGAAAAAGGCTTTATCCAGGTCGTTGAGGATTCGGATATTGTGACGGTGCTGCTTCCATCAGTGATTCCAAAAGGGCTGGATGCGCGGGAACTGACACAGCTTGAAAAAGATGGAAGAAGACAGGTGCTGTCCTACGTGAAGGCGTTGAAAAAATATATGCCGGGAATGGAACACTGTGAACTGGCACTGATGGGTCCTTCCATCGGATTCCGCGAAACGAGAAGAATGGTCGGACGTGAGACGATCACTGCGGATGATGTTCTTCAGCGAACGAAACGCCCGGACGGGATCGGACGAGGCGGCTGGAAACCGGAGATCCATAAAAGTCTGAATAAAATGGCCGTATATATGGATGTCGAAAATGGCAGTTATTTTGATATTCCGCTTGGGGCATTGCAGTCTGCCGATATCGAGAATCTGTACGGAGCGGGCAGAATCGTATCTTCCGATGTGGTCGGTTTTGCGGCAGTCCGCGTAATGGGTACGTGTTTTGCAACCGGTCATGCGGCGGGTGTTGCGGCAGCTTATCAGGCAGCAAACGGACAGGCTGACATTTCTAAGATCCGTGCGGAACTTGAAAAACAGGGTGCAATATTGTAAAATAAAAAAAACAGCGGAGTACGAAAATTTAGGAGGAAGCTATGACATTAGATGAAATCAGAGTAAAGATTGATGCGATCGATACACAGATCAAACCATTGTTTTTTGACCGTATGGATTGTTCAAGACAGGTTGCGGAAGCAAAAAGAGAGATGGGAAGCGACAGCGTATTTATGCTGGAGAGAGAACTTTCGATCATTGAAAAACGTGCGGCGGATGTAGATCCGGTACTTTATGATGAATATGTAGCATTTTTACGGCACCTGATGAGTGTCAGCAGAAGATATCAGTACGGCATCCTGACAGAAATGCAGGATAAAGCACTTGCGGCTGCAGAAGAAAAAGCCGGCGTTGATGAGACCGTAGAACATACACAGGTGAAGATCGGATTTACCTGCGAAAAAGCTGCCAGTGACCTGAATATGTTTATCAATATGATCAAGTTAAATGGGATAACGATTGATCAGATGAGCCTGGATACAAAGGATGGAAGACAGATTGTAGAAATCCTGCTTGACGGAAATCTGACGGAAGGAAATATGCGCCAGCTCCTTTGCCAGATCGCAAAGGAATCGGAAGATTTTCAGATTCTGGCATTACAGTAAATACTTACATAATAAATAACGATGATTTAAGAAAGAACATCCGCGGTGAAAGGAAATATTTTGCCGCCGGGTGTTCTTTTGCTGTATTCTTTTGTCAAATCTGGTATACTTAAAAAGAGCATTTTATTTATCAGGAGGAAGCAAAATGTTAAATTTTGTGAATGATTATGCAGAAGGTGCACATGAAGCAGTCTTAAAGCGGCTGATCGAAACAAATCGAGAAGCGCTGCCCGGATATGGAATGGATCCTTATTGCAAATCTGCCGGTCAGAAAATCAAAAAAGCCTGCCAATGTGAAGATGCGGATGTTTATTTTCTTGTCGGAGGGACACAGACGAATCAGGTCGTGATCGCATCAGTGCTGAATGCCTTTGAAGGGGTTGTTACGGCGCAGTCGGGTCATATTAATGTACATGAAGCGGGCGCGATTGAGAGTACAGGCCATAAAGTACTCGAACTTCCTCAGGAAGATGGAAAATTATCGGCAGAAGTGCTGAAGGAATATCTCGATACCTTTTATGGGGATGAAAACCGGGATCATATGGTATTTCCGGGAATGGTATATATCTCGCACCCGACGGAATATGGGACATTGTATACAAAATCGGAATTGAAAAAACTTTCTTCCGTTTGTCGATCTTATGATATCCCATTGTATTTGGATGGGGCGCGGCTTGGATATGGACTTGCCTGCCGGGATACGGATCTGACGCTGCCGGATATTGCAAAGTATTGTGATGTCTTCTATATCGGCGGGACGAAGGTCGGTGCTTTATGCGGGGAAGCGGTTGTATTTACAAAGAACAATACGCCAAAGCAGTTTGTAACGCTGATGAAGCAGCATGGAGCTCTCCTGGCAAAGGGGTGGCTGCTCGGCATACAGTTTGATGCCCTGTTTACCAATGATTTATACGTAAAGATCGCAAAACATGCATTGAATATGGCAGATCGGTTGAAAGAGGCATTCAAAGAAAAGGGTTATGTGTTTTATCTGGAGTCGCCGACGAATCAGATTTTTCTTGTGTTAGAAGACTGGAAACTTGCCTGGTTGCAGGAATATGTGAATTTCAGCTTCTGGGAAAAGCAGGACGATACGCATACGGTCATCCGGCTTGCTACAAGCTGGGCAACGACGGAAGAATCCGTATCGGAACTGATCTCAATTTTGTAAAAAAGAGCAGCGGGAGACCGTATCGTTTGCTGCAGGTAGAAATAAAGGAGAAAAGAATGGAAAAGATAAAAAAGGTTCAAGAATATTTTTTATATTTTATGTGTTATTCCGTGATCGGCTGGCTGTATGAAGTATTCCTCGAGGTAGTTGTATATCGCTGGGGATTTTCCAATCGCGGCGTGCTGTTTGGCCCATATTGTGTTGTCTATGGATTTGGAGCAGTGATCCTGCTGCTGTCGCTCCGGCCGCTGATGGATAAAAGGATTCGGATCGGGAAACTTTGTATCACGCCGATGCTGGTTTTTCTGGGAATTGTTGTGATCACAACGCTGGTGGAGCTTTTTGCCAGCTATCTGATGGAGATGACGAGAGGCGAATGGCTCTGGGATTATACGAGATTTGCCTTCCATTTTCAGGGAAGGATCGCGTTAAATCCGAGCATACGATTTGGAATCGGCGGCATGGTATTTCTTTATATTCTTCAGCCGTTGTTTGAAAAGCTCATCGGAAAGATGTCAGAGAAGACATTTCATGTCGTATTTGCGGTGCTTGCGGTCTTATTATGTGTGGATGTCGGATATCTTCTATTAAAATAGCGTGTATAGATCAGGATAGAGAGGCGGGATGGAATATGAAGACAAGAGAAGAAGCGCTGGCTTATGCGCTTTCCTTTCCGAATACGTATCAGTCTGCGCCGTTTCGGGATCCGAACTGGCAGCTGGTGCGCGTCAATGGGAGTAAAAAGGTTTTTCTCTGGACATATGAGAAAGACGGATATATTAACCTGAATGTAAAAGTGGATCCCGAGTGGAGGGATTTCTGGCGGGATGCCTATCCATCCGTGACTGCGGGATGGCATCAGAACAAAGAAAACTGGAATACGATCATTTTAGACGGAACAGTTCCGGAAAAGGATATCAAGCGGATGATCGCGGAAAGTTATGATCTTGTGACGGATAGTCCGACGAAACGAATCTATGAAGCCGTTAAGAATATACCGAAGGGGAAAGTTGCCACTTATGGGCAGGTTGCGGCGATGGCAGGGAATGAGCGCATGGCCAGGGCGGTCGGCAACGCGCTGCACAAAAATCCGGATCCGGATAAGATTCCCTGTTACCGTGTTGTGAATGCAAAAGGGGAACTGGCAAAGGCATTTGTCTTTGGCGGTATAAATGTACAGGCAGAGATGCTGGAACAGGACGGCATAGAAGTCGTGGACGGAAAAGTAGATCTGAAGAAATACGGAATATAAAAAAAGATTGACCTAAAGTCAGGTTTACCTGGCATAATAATAGTATTGGACATGACAACAGAGGTTTAGGCAAAGGAGTAGAAGAATGACATATTTAGGAGAAGAAATTAAAAAACTTGGATTTGGTTTGATGCGTTTACCTCAGAAAGATGGGAAAATTGATGTTGAGCAGACAAAAGTTATGGTAGATCATTTTCTGGAAGCAGGATTTACCTATTTTGATACTGCGTGGGCGTATGAAGGATCGGAAGCTGCGATCCGGGAAGCTCTTGTGGAGAGATATCCAAGAGAACGGTTTCAGCTTGCAACGAAAAATGCAGCCTGGATCAATTGTAAAACGAGAGAAGAGGCGATTGCTCAGTTTGAAACTTCATTAAAACAGACGGGAGCAGAGTATTTTGATTTTTATCTGCTGCACAATTTAGGAGAAAATCGGACAAAGTTTTTTGACGAGTTTGATATGTGGAGCTGGATCCTGGAACTAAAAGCGCAGGGCAAGATTAAACATGCCGGATTTTCCTTCCATTCAACACCGGAAGAGCTGGATGAATTATTGACAAAGCATCCGGAAATGGAATTTGTACAGCTTCAGATCAATTATGCAGATTGGGATTCTCATGCGATTCAGTCAAGAGCCTGCTATGAAGTTGCCAGAAAACACGGGAAACCGATTGTGATCATGGAACCGGTGAAAGGCGGAATGCTTGCGAATCCACCGAAACCGGTACAGGAAGTATTTCAAAAGGCAGATCCGGATGCATCGACAGCATCCTGGGCAATCCGTTTTGCGGCGGATTTGGATGGCGTGATCACAGTTTTATCCGGCATGAGCAATATCGAGCAGATGGACGATAATCTTTCTTATATGAAGGAATTTCACGGATTATCAAAAGAGGAAAAAGAAACGTTGAAAGAAGCGCAGGAAGTGTTGAACCGTATTCCGCTGATACCTTGTACAACTTGTGATTATTGTGCAAAAGTCTGCCCGATGGATATCGGTATTTCCGGATCATTTACGGCAATGAACGATCTTACGCTTTATCAGGATCTCGGAGCCGCAAAGCACAGAGAGGGATGGCTTGTCGGCGGCCATGGACGCAAGAGTGCAAAAGAATGTATCAAATGTGGAAAGTGCGAAGAAGTTTGTCCGCAGCACATTTCCATTCGCCAGGAACTGGAAAGAGTGGCGGAAGCGTTAGGTGAATAACGAATAAAACGAATAAATAGAGGAGAAACAATCATATGAAAGCATTGTATTTTGACTGTTCCAGCGGTATCAGCGGGAACATGACACTGGCAGCTCTGCTGGAGATTTCGGGAAAGGAACAATTTCTGCTGGATGAATTGAAAAAATTGCATGTGGATGGATATGAAATTAAAATTTCAAAACAGGTGAAGAATGGGATTACGGGCACCTATGTAGATGTAATTCTTGAACAGGAACATCACCACCACCATCATCATGGGGAAGAACATACACAGGAACATCATCATCGTCACGAAGGCCACCATGATCATGGCCACCATCATCACCACAGGAATTTATATGATGTTAATGCGATCATTGATAAGAGCAGTCTGGATCAGGAAGTCAAGGAGCTGGCAAAACGGATTTTTCTGCGTGTGGCACAGGCAGAGAGTAAAGTGCATCATAAACCGCTGGATGAGGTGCATTTTCACGAAGTGGGTGCGATCGATTCAATCATTGATATCGTAGGAACTGCGATTTTGATCCATGAGATCAAACCCGATAAAATCATATCCAGTGTTGTAAATGACGGATATGGATTTATTGAATGTGCGCATGGCACGATTTCCGTTCCGGTGCCTGCGACGAGTGAGATTTTTGCTGCTTCGGACGTCCGATTCCGCCAGATCGATATCGATACGGAGCTGGTTACACCAACCGGTGCGGCGATCATTGCTGAACTGGCGGAAGAGTTTACGACTCTGCCGGCGATGAAAGTTCAAAAGATCGGATGGGGAACAGGATCAAAAGAGCTGAAAATTCCAAACGTGTTAAAAGTATACTGCGGAGAGATCGAACAACCGGAGACCGATATCGTTGTGATGGAAACAAATATCGATGATTGCAGTGGAGAAATAATGGGATATGTACAGGAACTTCTGATGGCGTATGGAGCGCTGGATGTATTCTATACCCCAATTTATATGAAGAAAAACCGGCCGGGATATTGTTTAAGTGTGATCTGCAGAGAAGAAAGGATGTCGCTGCTGCAAAAACTGATCTTTAGAGAGACAACGACGATCGGTATTCGATACCGTTATGAACATCGTGCCGAGTTACCAAGAGAAATCGTAGAAATCGATACAAAATATGGGAAGATCAAGGGGAAAAAAGTAATCCATGACGGAGAGACATATCTTTATCCGGAGTATGAATCCATTAAAGAATCAGCGGAAAAAAATGGTATTCCATTAAAGAAATTCTACAGATTAGAGGAGTTGGTATAGTGGAGATCAGAGAAATCTTAAAAAAACTTAAGAACAATGAGCTGAGTCTTGAACAGGCAGAAAAAGAAATCAAACATCATAACTACGAGGATCTGGGATATGCGAAGATCGATCACGATCGAAAAGAAAGATCCGGAACAGCAGAGGTGATTTTCTGTCAGGGAAAACCGGATAAATTTATCAGCCAGATATACCGGACGATTTACGAGGAAAATGGAGAAGTTCTGGGAACAAGGGCATTAAAAGAACAGTATGAGATTGTGAAACAGGAAGTTCCGGGTGTGGAATATAATCCGATTTCGCGTATTTTAAAGGTGGAAAAGGAAAAAGAACGAGTGGGCAATATCGCAATTTGTACTGGCGGCACTGCGGATATCCCGGTTGCGGAAGAAGCTGCGGAGACGGCTGAATTTTTTGGCAGCAACGTAGAACGCATCTATGATGTCGGGGTTGCTGGGATCCACAGGATATTATCGCAGAAAGATAAGTTAGATCAGGCAAATGCAATCATCGTAATTGCCGGAATGGAAGGCGCGCTTGCATCTGTCGTTGCCGGAATGGCGAAAGTTCCCGTGATCGCTGTTCCGACTTCTATTGGATATGGAGCGAGCTTTGGAGGACTTGCGGCATTATTGAGCATGATCAATTCCTGTGCCAATGGGGTCAGTGTCGTAAATATTGATAATGGTTATGGTGCCGGATATATCGCGAATCAGATTAATCAGGCGGTAAGTAAAAAGTAAAAGAGCTTTCCTGGGGAAACGGATATGAAAGGTTCCCCGGGGAAGCTCTTTATTCTTGTATCATATATTTTTATTATAGCAATTGCCCATTAAACTACAAGGCTGATCATGCCCTGTGTTTTTTGCGGTATTCTTTTGGGAGCATCTGATAGCAGCGCTTAAAAGCAGAGGTAAATTTGCTTTGGCTTTCATATCCTACTTGCTGTCCAATCTCTGCAATGCTAAGATCCGTTTGAATCAGCAGTTTGGCCGCGTGTTCCATGCGGTGTTCGTTGATATGGGCAGCCAGTGAATTTCCGTAAACGGACTTAAATACAGATTTTAATGTCGTAGGATTGATCAAATAGCGTCGGGACAGCTCTTCGATCGTGATCCGTTCTCCGATGTGGAGGGTCAGATATTCGTGAACCTGGCGGATAATCTCAACCTGCTCGGATTGATATTTTGTCAGGCGTTCGTTTCGTCCCGGATCCATTTTGCAAAGATAGAGCAGGATTTCGATGCATTTTATTTTCTGAAATGCCATTTGCAGTTGCTCTGGCTGTTCATAAAATGCAGAAAAAATCGTATCTGTCTGCGCATTTCCGGCAAAAGAAGCGATGTCTTCGTTCTGCCAGAATTTTTCTCGGAATATTTCCGCCAGATGTTCGGTGCCGGACAGTGGTTCCGGAGGGGTTTCCGATAATATCTGAAGATCGATATATAATGTCAGACCGTCATAAGTACCCGAGGGGAATTGAACGATGGAATCTGCACATAGATCGAGTGTATGAATGGAAAAATCCCCTGGACCGAGATAGATTTCATGTCCGCTTTCCATTTTCCAGCCAAGACGTCCGGAATGGCAGTAATTAATTTCCATCATATGGGCATACCGCGGATGATGTACGGTGAAGGAATCGGTATTTGCTGTAAAATAGCATAGCTGAATTCCCGGATAAAGAGAAATCCGCCTGAAATGCCCATGGCAAAGGCGGGACAGCTGCTGTTCGATTTTGTGAAGTTCCTGCTCCATTGGTTTCATCTCCTGTTTTTATTTTATTTTCGCCCGTTTGGAAATACCTTTCGCCGGTTTGGCAGGGAATGGACCGGATCTATTGACCGTCCCTTTGCCTCCGATTATACTATGGATATAAAGATTAAACAAGTGTTTAATGATAAAAATGATAAATAAGAAGGAGGAACTTTCAATGAAGAAAACTTACAAAATCGAAGTAGATTGTGCGAACTGTGCAAATTTAATGGAGGATGCAGCAAATAAGACTGCAGGAGTAGAGAGTGCTGTTGTTAATTTTATGACGCAGAAAATGATCGTCAAATTTGAGGAAGGGGAAGAACCGAAATCGGTTATGAAACAGGTAGTGAAAGCATGCAAAAAGGTAGAACCGGATTGTGAAATTTACCTTTAAAGAGCGGAGGATAGGATTAGAATGAATAAAAAGCAGAAAAAGATGCTCATCCGCATTGTCGTGTGTTCGATCATTCTTTTCTGTCTGCAGTTGATTTCTGTGGAACAATTCCAACAATTGGATGCATACACATTTCGCGGAGCCGGAGTTATTTTTCGGTTTCTCTGCTACTTTGCGGATTATCTGATCATCGGTCATGATATTTTGAAAAAAGCTTTCCGGGGCATAAAAAACCGTCAGGTATTTGATGAAAATTTTTTAATGGCAGTTGCCACAGTGGGTGCTTTTGTCCTGGCGATCTATGAAAATGGAGATTATCTGGAAGCAATCGCGGTTATGCTGTTTTATCAGATCGGCGAGTGGTTCCAGGGATATGCGGTCGGAAAAAGCCGCCGCAATATCAGCAGTCTGATGGATATCCGTCCTGATTATGCGAATGTGGAAAAGGACGGCGTGTTAGAACGCTTTGATCCGGATGAAGTGGAGATCGGAAGTGTGATCGTTGTTCAGCCGGGAGAAAAAATACCGATTGACGGGGTCATTATAGAAGGAAACTCCAGTTTGAACACGAGCGCATTGACGGGAGAAAGTCTTCCGAGAAATGCGAAGGCCGGAGATGAGATCATCAGCGGATGTATCTGTATGACCGGCGTGCTGAAAATCCGGACGACAAAAGAATTTGGTGAATCAACGGTTTCTAAGATCCTGGATCTTGTGGAAAACGCAAGTTCCAGAAAGTCGAAATCGGAAAATTTTATTTCCAGATTTGCTAAGATTTATACACCGGCAGTCTGTTACAGTGCGTTGGCACTGGCAGTTCTGCCTCCGCTGATTCGTGCCTGGTTCCTCGGAATACCGGCGGACTGGGAAGTATGGATCTACCGTGCACTGACATTTTTAGTTATCAGCTGTCCGTGCGCACTTGTGATCAGCATTCCGTTGAGCTTTTTTGCCGGTATCGGCGGAGCAAGCCAGGAAGGCGTGCTTGTAAAAGGTTCCAATTATCTGGAAAGCCTTTCAAAGACGAAATGCGTTGTATTCGATAAGACAGGAACACTGACAAAAGGCGTATTTGAAGTAAATGGCGTGCATCACTCGCCGATCGCAGATGAAAGGCTGATTGAATATGCGGCTTTGGCAGAAAGCGCATCTTCTCATCCAATCAGTAAAAGCTTTCAGAAAGCATATGGAAAAACAATTGACAGAAGTCGTGTCAAAGACATTCAGGAAATCAGTGGAAACGGTGTGACGGCTAAAGTGGATGGAGTTTTGGTGGCAGCCGGCAATGATAAATTGATGAAGAAATTAAATATTCCTTATCAGGACTGTCATCAGACAGGAACGATCGTCCACATAGCTATGGATGGCATTTATGCAGGTCATATCGTGATTTCTGATGTTGTAAAACCTCATGCGAAAGAAGCGATCGAGGAATTGAAGAGGGTCGGCATTGAAAAAACAGTTATGCTGACCGGAGATGCCAGACGAGTAGGTGAACATGTAGCCGCTGAGCTTGGACTTGATGAAGTTTTTACGGAACTTTTGCCAGGTGATAAGGTAGAAAAGGTAGAAGAACTGCTTCAGAAAAAGCCGGAAAAAGAAAAACTGGCATTTGTAGGAGACGGGATCAATGACGCGCCTGTCTTATCAAGAGCAGATATCGGAATTGCGATGGGAGCGATGGGATCAGATGCTGCTATTGAAGCAGCGGACATCGTTTTAATGGATGATGATCCGATGAAGATTGCCAAAGCGATAAAAATATCCAGAAAATGTCTTGGAATCGTCTACCAGAATATTGCCATGGCGCTGATCGTTAAATTTGCCTGTCTGGCACTGGGAGCGATAGGCATCGCGAATATGTATCTGGCAATTTTTGCAGATGTAGGGGTTATGATCCTCGCAGTGCTCAATGCGATCCGCTGTCTGTTTGTAAAAAATCTGTAGCTGCCCGGCTGTATTTGATTCTGGTTTCGCTTTATGTTACCATATAAATACTGTCTTTTTCGGTAATTTCCCGCAGAACGCGGCATGGATTTCCGATTGCTACAACATGAGAAGGAATGTCATGAGTCACAACACTTCCCGCGCCGATCACGGTATCAGAACCGATCGTGATCGGAGCGCAATCCATGAGATAGGCGTTGTGATTAATAAAAGTGTAATCTCCGATGAAACAACGGAAGCCGTAATCGGCATAAATAGGCGAGAGAATCGCTGTTTCTTTTCCACGGTTTGGGAAAAGGGAAGGCCTTTTCTCAGCTTTTCGCGTTCTGTCATATTGTAAACTCCTTTCAAATGATTGCTTTCTTTGTTGTGTAAACGATATCATAATATATTTCTTAAAAAAGTACAAGTAAAAAAGAGTTATTATTTAGGAAACTTTTCCATTGATCAGCTTGTGGACGAAAATGATGTATGATAAAATGATATCAATTATTGATGCAACCATTTGATAAAACATGGATCATGAAAAAGGAGAGAAGGTATGGTACAGTTACCGAAAAATTTTGAAACTTATGCAGAAGCGAGGAAAACAGGATTTTTAAATATGAAAAAGTTAAAGGATGAGGGACGCCGGGTAGTTGGGATGTTTTGTTCTTTTGTTCCGACGGAATTAGTCGAAGCAGCAGATGCTACAACGGTTACCCTTTGTGCGACAAGCGAGGAGCCGATTCCGGCAGCAGAGACAAAACTTCCGAGGAATCTTTGTCCGCTGATCAAAGCAAGTTATGGGTTCGCGCTGACGGATACTTGCCCTTATTTTTATTTCTCTGATTTTATCGTTGGGGAGACAACCTGTGATGGTAAGAAAAAGATGTTCGAAATGATGAATGAGATCAAAGAGACATACGTTATGCAGCTGCCATCTTATCGAAATGACATGGCATTAAAAGCATGGGAACATGAAATTGAAGCGTTCTGGAAAAAATTAGAGGATTTTTATCACATTACGATCACAGAAGAAGACGTGAAAAAAGCAATCCGCCTGAAAAATAGAGAACGGGATGTGATGCTGCGTTTCCTGGAACTCGGTAAGCTGAATCCGGCTCCGATTTCCGGATATGAACTCGGAACTCGTTTGGATAGTCTCGGATTTAATCCGGATATTGAAGCACGCTGTCGTATTATTGAAGAAAGAACAGCAGAAGTATTAAAAGATTGGGAAGAAAATTACAAAGGAAAGCCATCGAGACGTCCGAGAATTCTTGTAACCGGATGTCCAAATAGCGGTGTGCGCGAAAAGACGATCAAAGTGATCGAAGAATTGGGTGCGGATGTTGTTGCATTTGACTGCTGCAATGGTACAAGGGAGAAAGTAGAAAAAGTCGATGAAAATCTTCCGGTTGTCGAAGCACTTGCAAAGAAATATTTAAATATCAACTGTTCGATCATGAGTCCGAATACGAATCGTATGGATTATATTAGAGAAATGATCGATGATTATGCGGTGGATGGTGTTCTGGAACTGATCTTAACAGCCTGCCATACATATTCTATTGAATCTCACTATGTAAAGAAAGTGGCAGATGAAAAGGGAATTCCGTATTTAAAGATTGAAACCGATTATTCTACTGCTGATAGTGGACAGATCAATACCCGTCTGGAAGCATTTGTGGAAACAATGGAGCAGTAATGATGGCGGACGGACAAGAGTATTATGTAGGGATCGACATTGGATCAACGGCTTCGAAAACGGTAATCATGCAGGGAGAAAAGGTGATCGACGCATTCACGCTTCCTACCGGATGGAATGGAAGGGAGATTTCGGAACTTATTTATTCGAAACTTCAAGAAAAGGGTTATCAAAAAGCAATGCGGTGTATTGCGACAGGATATGGACGGGTCTGTGTGGATTATGCGGATAAAGTGGTGACGGAAATTACTTGCCATGGACGAGGAGCATGGGCGCTGTTTGGCAAGAACTGCACAGTCATTGATATCGGCGGCCAGGATACGAAGATGATCAATATTGAAAATGGCCAGGTTCGGGATTTTCTGATGAATGATAAATGTGCGGCCGGAACGGGCAAATTTATCGAGGTTATGGCAACGAGGCTTGGGGCCGGATTGGAAGAAATGTATGAACTTGCAAGAAATGGACAGCCGCTTGCGATCAGTTCCATGTGTACGGTATTTGCCGAATCCGAGGTCATCAGTCATATTGGAGCCGGCAAAAAGCGGGAAGATATTGCGGCTGGGGTTATTGAATCAGTTGCGAACCGGGTTGCTGGAATGGCAAACCGATTTGGTGCGGGAGATACGATCGTCCTGACCGGTGGACTGAGTGTCAGTCCATATTTTATAGAAATTCTTTCAAAAAAACTGGGAAAAGACGTAGATTGCCATCCATTTGCCCGGTATGCCGGTGCACTTGGTGCGGCGATGTCGGCAGGACGGTTAAAAAGAGTTGAGTGCATAGATATAGAATAGAGATTTTATAGTCAAAAGATGCTGCCGCATCCATGATTTTAATTTATTTTGATCATGGATGTGGCAGCTTTTTTACGCCAATTCAATAAAAGTGCAGAATTTACAATTACAATGACAGAACCTGCATTATGGACGAGTGCCCCAATAACAGGATTCAACACTCCTGTTATTGCTAAAATAATTGCAATAAAATTTAAAGTCATGGAAAAAGTAAGATTACATCTTATTGTAATCATCATACGTTTGGCCAGATACAGTAAATGTGGTAATTCATTGATTTTATCATTGATCAGTGTAATATCAGCAGCATCTACCGTAATATCACTGCCGATGCCGCCCATTGCAATTCCAACGCAGGCTTTTTTTAAGGCAGGTGCATCGTTAATTCCGTCTCCGATCATGCAGACCAGTTTTCCGGATTTTTGGAAGTTATCTATTTGCAGTAATTTATCTTCAGGTAAACAATCAGCATAAATTTCTGTAATTTCTAGTTTATCAGCCATATATTTTGCAGCACTTTCATGGTCGCCGGTTAAAAGGATAGGAGTCACATTAGCTGTTTTAATTTTTTGGATTGTGTCGAAGGCATCCTCTCGCAGTGTATCAGACAAAGCAATAAAACCGACGGCCTTTCTATTTATCGCAATATAAGTAATCGTACAACCCTTATCACGATAATTCTCTGCCTGTTTCTTTATGCATTCCGGCAAAATAATATGATTTTCAGAAAGTAATTCCATGTTACCGGCAAAGATTTCAATTCCATCTACCTCTGCCTTTACACCTTGTCCGGGTATCATCTGAAATACATCCGGTTGTCTGATTTCTTTGAATTGCTGCTTTTTGTAACAGTTTACGATTGCTTTTCCTAATGGATGTTCAGAGCGCAGTTCAGCGCTTGCAGTTAGGCGATAGAGATCCTGTTCTGTCCAGTCATCGCAGCAGTTTACTACCGCAAGGACTTCAGGTGTTCCGTATGTTAAGGTGCCTGTTTTGTCAAAAGTAATATAGGATACTGCCGCCAGGCGTTCCAAAGCGTCACCTTCCCGTACAAGAAAGCCATGCTTTGTTGCATTTCCGATTGCCGCCATAATAGCAGTAGGAGTTGCAAGGACAAGGGCACAGGGACAAAAAACAACTAAAATAGTAACTGCCCGTATAATCTGCCCGCTGATTATCCACGTTAATGCAGCGGCGGTCAAGGCAATTACAACAATCCATGTAGCCCAACGATCTGCAACACTTACAATTTTTGCTTTTCCTGCGTCAACGGATTGTACCAGTTTGATCATTCGCTGGATTGAACTGTCATCATCAACTTTATTTGCTTTCATATCAAAGGAACCAAATTGATTCACAGTACCACTGAAAACATCATCACCGACTGTTTTATCAACAGGGAGAGACTCTCCGGTCATGACCGCCTGATTGATTGAAGTTTGTCCGGATATAATTACTCCATCAACGGGAACTGTTTCTCCGGGAAGGACTCTCAATATGTCTCCAATTTGAACTTGTTCGGCAGGAATCACTGTCTCTGTGCTTCCGGATAACTTGCGCGCTGTTCTGGGAGTTAAATGTACCAGCTTTTCAATACCGGCTCTGGCTTTTGCGACAGTTAAATCCTCTAATAGAGAACCTAACTGCATAATAAAAGCAACCTCTCCTGCAGCAAAAATTTCTCCAATAATAACAGACGCAATTAAAGCAAGAGATACAAGAACATCAGCTTTGATGTCAAACTCTGTTATTAATCCAATGAACGCTTCCAAAATAATGGGAATGCCGCATAAGATGATCGCAACCCATGCAAAATCTATATCGAAGAATTGAAAGTGCAAAAGACTGGATACTAATGAAATTCCCGAAATCACTAAACATGAGATATCCTTTTTCATGCCTCCCCATTCCAATAAATTTTCCATTTTTTCCACCATAAATTTTTCCTCCTTTCATATACCTGTGGGGGTATAGGTATATTATACGTATAGGGGTATAGGTTGTCAATCATAAAATCAGGTCATAATTCCAAAATAAAAACCAGCCTGATCAAAGGCTGGTTTAGTGTCTTAGTCTAATTCATATTGGCAAATCGTTCTACTGCTTTTGTAAAATTAGCTATGGTTTTGTCTGCGTCTCCGTGTTCGATACCATCTCGTACACAATGTTTGATATGACCTTCTAAAACAACTTGTCCTGCTTTATGAAGCGCAGATTTTGCGGCGTTAATTTGCGAAAGAATATCTTCACATGGAATATCTTCATCAATCATGCGGTCAATTGCCTGCACTTGACCAATGATTTTTTTTAGCCGGCGATGAAGATTTTCAGAGTCCATACATTGTTTCATAATACACCTCCTCATACCCTTAGGGGTATCTGTATAGAATATTATCTGTTAAGACAATTTATTTGTCAAGATTACTTTCACTCGGAATTGAAAGTTAAGGTTGAAAAACAAGGTCTGCTGTTTTTATGCTTTTTTCGTTATAATAAAACTATTGAAATATTTGATCTCGGATAGTACAATAAACTGATAGTGGCTATGGGAGGTGGATACAATGGCGCAAAAGCGGAAAACTACAAAAAAGAAAAAACAACGCAGCCAAGATTTTGTATCTTTTTATGATGAAGTGTTAGCCTGGCTTATGATCGCAGTTTCGATTTTTATCTTTTTAAGCAATTTTGGTTTGTGCGGGACCGTGGGGAATACGATCAGTGTATTTTTCTTCGGTATTTTTGGCATCGTACAATATATCGTTCCAATTGTAATTCTTGTGTTTTCTCTGTTGATGATTGCTAATAAATTTAACAGCCTTGCAATAAAAAAAACTATTTTTGGAATTATTCTGATCTATATGGCATCTGTTTTTGCACAGATGATCTTTGACATCGATCAGTCGGATTTTGCACAGATGTATATAAGTGGAAGCGAGGGAAAAACCGGCGGAGGACTGCTTGGCGGCGCCCTGCTTTATTTATTAAAGAAGAATTTCGGCGTTGCGGGAGCGATCATCATTACGTCCGTTGTTTCTTTAGTTTCACTGATACTGATCACGGAGCATTCGCTGCTGCAGGATCTGAAAGTGTTTTTCCGGTCGGCCGGCGGCAAAAAAACGAAGAAGAAAAAAGAACGGACGGAAACCGCCGTTTCCAGGACGAAGAAGAAACAAAAGCAGGAGAAGAAGGAAGAAGAGGAAAGCAGCATCCTTTCGACGCGAAGGAAAAAACGCACCGGGCAGGAACAAGTCGTTCCGCTTGTATTGGATGATCCGGAACCGGAAGTTGAGATCATACCGGAGACGGAAACGGTCAATGCGGAATCGGAACGGCCGGATCCCTATTCTATGGAAGCGTTAAAGCCGAAACGACGGAAAAAGGCCGCAAAAAACAGGACGGCTGAAACAGAAGCGGCGGCCAAGCTGCAGGATATGCCGAATATACCGGAAGTGGCGGCGGGAAAGGACGGTGATTATACCTTCCCTCCCTTTGACCTCTTAAAAAGAGGCGCCAATTTTCAAAAAACAGGAAAAAAAGAGCTGATGGATACCGCAGCGAGACTGCAGCAGACATTGAAAAATTTCGGAGTTAATGTTACGATAACTAATGTAAGCTGCGGACCGACTGTGACCCGGTTTGAACTGCAGCCGGAACAGGGCGTAAAAGTCAGTAAGATCGTGAATCTGACGGATGATATCAAGCTGAATCTGGCAGCAGAGGATATTCGTATTGAAGCGCCGATTCCCGGAAAAGCGGCGGTTGGGATCGAAGTTCCGAACCAGTCAAAGCAGATGGTATTTCTGCGGGATCTGCTGGATAATACGGAGTTTAAGCAATTTCCATCGAAAGTGGGATTTGCGGTCGGACGGGACCTTTCAGGGAAACCGGTCTATGCGGATATTGAAAAGATGCCGCATCTTCTGATCGCCGGTGCGACCGGATCGGGGAAATCCGTCTGTATCAATACGATCATTATGAGTATTTTGTATAAAGCAAGTCCCAAAGATGTCAAATTGATCATGATCGATCCAAAAGTTGTGGAGCTAAGCGTATATGAGGGAATTCCGCATCTGCTCATTCCTGTCGTAACGGATCCGAAACAGGCGGCAGGAGCCCTGAACTGGGCGGTGATGGAGATGATGGATCGATATAACAAGTTTGCGGAGATTCATGTCCGCAATATCAAATCTTATAACCAGAAGGTCGATAAACTGGCAGCGGAAGGAAAAGAGGGAGAAGACTTCCAGAAGATGCCGCAGATCGTGATCATCATTGACGAACTTGCGGATCTGATGATGGTCGCTTCCAGGGATGTGGAAGATGCGATCGTTCGTCTGACCCAGCTTGCGAGAGCTGCCGGCATTCATTTGATCATCGCGACGCAGCGTCCTTCGGTTAATGTTATTACCGGACTGATCAAGGCCAATGTTCCATCCAGGATCGCATTTGCGGTTTCATCCGGGGTTGATTCCAGGACGATCATCGATATGAATGGAGCAGAGAGACTTTTGGGTAATGGCGATATGCTGTTTTTCCCATCCGGATATAAACAGCCGGTGCGCATGCAGGGCGGTTTTGTATCTGATGAAGAAATTGCAGATGTTGTGGGATTTTTGAAAGACCAGAAGGTTGACGATGACGAACGTCAGTCGGATATTAAGAAAGTAATGGAAGCTTCTGCCCAGAAACTGTCTGGAGACAGCAATGATCCAAATGGCAGAGATGAATATTTTTACGATGCGGCAAGCTTCATTATTGATAAAGATAAAGCTTCGATCGCAAGCCTGCAGAGAGTTTTTAAGATTGGATTCAATCGTGCCTCAAGGCTGATGGACCAGCTCTGTGAAGCAGGTATTGTCGGAGAAGAAACCGGGACAAAACCACGTAAAGTGATTATGTCGAGGGAACAGTTTGAAAAACTGAAAGAAGAGGAAATGTAAAGAGTGTTATAACATCCTGGTATCCAGGGGAAAGGTGGTACAATGAAAACTGATATTCAGATTGCACAGGAAGCAACGTTAATGCCGATCAAAGAAGTAGCTGCAAAGCTCAATATTAAAGAAGATGATCTGGAACTTTATGGAAAATATAAAGCAAAATTGTCCTCCGGATTTATGGAAAAGATCAAGGAAAATGAGGATGGAAAATTAGTTCTCGTTACGGCGATCAATCCAACGCCGGCAGGAGAAGGTAAGACAACAACGAGTGTCGGACTTGGACAGGCGCTTGGCCTGCTGGGCAAAAAATCAGCGATCGCATTAAGAGAACCTTCATTAGGACCATGTTTTGGAATTAAAGGCGGCGCTGCAGGCGGCGGTTATGCTCAGGTTGTGCCGATGGAAGATTTAAATCTCCATTTTACCGGCGATTTCCATGCGATCACATCCGCGAATAATCTGCTTGCTGCAATGCTCGATAACCACATCCAGCAGGGAAATGCACTCGGCATCGATCCGAGACAGGTAACATGGAAACGATGCGTGGATATGAATGACCGTGCGCTCCGTAATATTGTCATCGGACTCGGAAGAAAGGTAGACGGCGTTGTCCGTGAAGATCATTTTATTATTACGGTTGCATCTGAGATTATGGCGATCTTATGTCTGGCAAATGATATGGAAGATTTAAAAGAACGTCTTGGCAAGATTGTTGTCGCATACAATTATGACGGAGATCCGGTAACGGCAAAAGAATTAAAGGCTGTCGGAGCCATGGCAGCTCTGTTAAAAGACGCATTAAAGCCGAATCTGATCCAGACACTGGAACATACACCTGCATTCGTACATGGCGGTCCGTTTGCGAATATCGCACATGGATGTAACAGTGTACAGGCTACAAAGATGGCATTGAAATTATGCGATATCGTTGTGACAGAGGCTGGTTTTGGTGCTGACCTCGGCGCAGAAAAGTTCTTTGATATTAAATGCCGTAAATCAGGATTAAAACCGGATGCAGTCGTATTAGTTGCAACGGTACGTGCATTAAAATATAACGGTGGTGTTGCAAAAGCAGATCTGGCAGAAGAAAATATCGAAGCACTGGGCAAAGGAATTGTCAACCTGGAAAAACATATTGAAAATCTGAAAAAATTCGGAGTACCGATCATCGTTACTTTGAATCAGTTTATTACAGATACAGAGGCAGAACTGGACTATATCAGAAAATTCTGTGAAGAAAGAGAATGCGACTTTGCATTATCCCAGGTATGGGAAAAGGGTGGCGAAGGCGGATTAGAACTTGCCAATGCAGTCCTGAACACATTGGAAACAAAAGAAAGTCATTTTAAACCGCTGTATGATCTGGATTTATCGATTACAGAGAAAATCCGGACAATCGCAACGGAAATTTATGGTGCAGATGATATCAAATTATCTGCTGCAGCGAAGAAATCACTGGCGTTGATCGAAGCACAGGGATTTGGCGACCTTCCGATCTGTATGGCGAAAAATCAGTATTCGTTATCCGATGATGCAACGAAATTAGGACGCCCGCGCGGATTCGACATTACAATCAGCGATATGTATGTCAGCGCAGGCGCTGGATTCATTGTTGCATTGACCGGTGATATCATGACAATGCCTGGTCTGCCGAAAAAACCGGCAGCAGAAAGCATCGATGTCGATGAAAACGGAATGATCACCGGATTATTTTAATAAATGACAGAAAGGTGAGAATCATGTCTCAGATAATTGATGGAAAGAAGATTTCTCAGGAGATCAAAGATGAGTTAAAGGAAAAAGTTGCAAAATTAAAAGAACAGGGAACCGAGATCGCGCTTGCAGTGATCCAGGTCGGAGAAGATCCGGCGTCAAGCGTATATGTACGCAATAAAAAACGCGCTTGTGAGTATATCGGCATTGAATCCGTTGCTTATGAGATTCCTGAGACGACGACACAGGATGAATTACTTGCTATCATTGACGATTGCAATAAAAATCCGAAGATCAACGGAATATTAGTACAGCTTCCGCTTCCGGATCATATTGACGAAGATACGGTGATCAAAGCAATCGCACCGGAAAAAGACGTGGATGGCTTTCATCCGCAGAGCGTTGGAGCGATGACGATCGGAGAACCGGGATTTCTGCCATGTACACCGGCCGGCATTATTCAGCTTCTGAAACGTTCGGGGGTAGAGATAGAAGGAAAAGAATGTGTGATCATCGGACGAAGCAATATTGTTGGAAAGCCGATGGCACTGCTTTTACTCCGCGAAAACGGAACGGTAACAATCTGCCATTCCAGAACGAAAAATCTGAAAGAAGTGGCAAAGAGAGCGGATATCTTAGTGGCAGCACTTGGAAGACCGAAGTTTATTGATGAGTCTTATGTAAAAGAAGGAGCTGTTGTCATCGATGTGGGGATCCACCGCGATGCAAATAATAAATTATGCGGGGATGTGGATTTTGACCGCGTTGCACCGCATACATCTGCTATCACTCCGGTTCCGGGCGGCGTCGGTCCTATGACGATCGCGATGTTAATGAACAACTGTGTGGAAAGTGCAGAAAAATAGGAGTCATATATGAAGATTTTATTTATATCACTCGGCTGTGATAAAAACCTCGTCGACAGTGAGGTGATGCTCGGCCTCTTGGCGCAAAAAGGGCATACGATCACGAGCGATGAGCAGGATGCGGATGCAGTCGTTATTAATACGTGCTGTTTTATTCATGATGCAAAAGAGGAAAGCATTCAAACGATCCTTGAAATGGCAGCGTTAAAGGAACAGGGATTGAAGGCTCTTATTGTAACAGGATGTCTTGCACAGCGCTATAAAGAGGAAATATTACAAGAAATTCCGGAAATTGATGCAGTACTCGGAACAACCAGTTATGCCTCAATCGTGGATGCGGTAGAGGAAGCAGCGGCCGGACATGCATACAGCCGTTATGATCCTATTGATTATCTTCCGGATAACAGCGGAGTAGAGCGGATGATCACGACAGGGACGTATATGGCGTATATGAAGATTGCAGAGGGCTGTGATAAGTGCTGTACATATTGTGTGATCCCGAAGATTCGAGGATCCTATCGAAGCGTACCGATGCCGGAATTGTTGGCGGAAGCCAAAAGACTCGCTGCAGAGGGTGTAAAAGAACTGGTTTTGGTTGCACAGGAGACAACGGTATATGGAATGGATCTGTATGGCGAAAAGACCCTGCCGAAATTGCTGCAAGAACTTTGTAAGATCGAGGGATTGAAATGGATTCGGCTGATGTATTGTTATCCGGAAGAGATTACGAATGATCTGATCCGGGTTATGCGGGAAGAAGAAAAAATCTGTCACTACATCGACATGCCGATCCAGCACAGCAGCGATATGGTGTTAAAGAGAATGGGAAGAAGAACGAATCAGGCACAGATCAGAGAAGTAATCCGAAAGCTTCGTGAGGCGATGCCGGATATTATCATACGGACTTCCCTGATTTCCGGTTTTCCGGGAGAAACGCAGGAACAGCATGAAGATCTTTATTGTTTCTTGAATGAGATGGAACTGGACCGGGTAGGGGTATTTACGTATTCGCAGGAAGAAAATACACCGGCTGCGGCGTTCGAAGATCAGGTTCCGGAAGAGATCAAGGAACAGCGAAGGGATGAACTGATGCTTTTGCAGCAGGAGATTTCTTATGAACAGGATGAAAAACTGATCGGTACGGAAATGGAAGTGCTGGTAGAAGGATATCTGTTCGAAGATGATGTTTATGTTGGCAGGACTTATCGGGATGCACCGAAAGTCGATGGTTCTGTGTTTATACGTGCGGAAGAGGAAATCATTTCCGGAGACTTCGTAAAAGTTAAAATTACAGGTGCACAGGAGTATGATTTGATAGGAGATGTGATTTATGAATAAAAATATACCGAATTATTTAACAACGCTTCGCGTGATCTTAATCCCATTTTTTGTTTTCTTTATGGTGACAGATTATGCTGGAGCTGCTTCTAAGTGGATTTCACTTGCCATTTTTATCATTGCCAGCCTTACGGATTTTCTGGATGGATATCTTGCCAGAAAACATAATCTGGTATCGAATTTTGGAAAGTTTATGGATCCGCTTGCGGATAAGATGCTCGTAAGTTCTGCCATGATTTGTCTGACCGAGCAGGGAAGACTGGCGGCATGGATCGTTATTATCATTATCAGCCGTGAATTTATCATTAGCGGATTCCGTCTGATCGCAGCAGATAATGGCGTCGTGATCGCGGCAAGTTACTGGGGAAAATTTAAAACGAATTTCCAGATGTTTATGATCATTTTGCTGATCGCAGATCTTGGTACGCCGGCTGCAGTTATGATCGAAAATATCCTGATCGTGATCGCAACAGTATTGACAGTGGTATCATTGGTTGATTACCTCGTAAAAAATAAGCAGGTACTTACAGATTGATCATCTGTTAAAATACGCCTTGTGTATTTTTGTACGGGATGGAAAGAAAAAAGAGCGGTGTTAACGGATGTTGGCACCGCTTTATCAAATAGGAGAAAAAGAAACGATGGTTGTTGAATTGATTTCAGTAGGAACAGAAATTTTACTTGGAAATATCGTGAATACGAATGCCGCCTATCTGGCAGAGCGACTGGCAGGTTTTGGGATGTCTGTTTATTTTCAGGAAACAGTCGGAGATAATCCGGAACGTCTGTATACGGTATTAAAACAGGCAAAGGATCGGTCGGATGTTGTGATTTTATCCGGCGGTTTAGGACCGACGCAGGATGATCTGACGAAAGAAACTGCGGCAAAAGTCTGTGGTAAAGGCATGCATGAAGATCAAAAAGCGAAACAATGCCTGATCGAATATTTTAAGAAAACGAAGAAAACAGCTTCGGAAATTAGTGAAAATAACTGGAAGCAGGCAATCGTGCCGGATGGTTCCATCGTATTGTATAATGACAACGGTACGGCTCCGGGAATTATCATAGAGGCTGATGACGGAAAGAAAGTGGTCCTGCTCCCGGGGCCGCCTCATGAGCTTATACCGATGTTTGAAAAACAGGTAGCACCATATCTTTGCGGTATTGAACAGGGCGTCTTATATTCAAAAGTAGTGAAGATCGACAGTATCGGAGAAAGTGCGGTGGAGATGGCTATTTTAGACCTGATCAATGAACAGAGCAATCCGACGGTAGCTCCATATGCAAAGCCGGGAGAAGTGCATCTTAGGATCACAGCAAAAGCAAAGGATGAGGAAGAAGGAGAAAAGCTTGTCATGCCGATCGTAGAGGAGCTGAAGCGCCGGTTTGGACGGCATATCTTTACGATTGAAGAACACGTGACAATGGAAGAGGCTCTGGTCGATATGATGATCAGACATCATCTGACGTTTGCAACAGCGGAATCCTGTACCGGGGGCCTGCTTGCCGGCCGTTTGGTTAATGTTGCTGGTGTTTCTGAATGTTTCAATGAAGGATTGATCACATATGCAAACGAGGCAAAGATGAAGTACCTGGGGGTTACCGAAGAAACGCTGAAAGAGTTTGGTGCAGTGTCCGCAGAATGCGCGAAGGAGATGTCGGAAGGTCTTGCGAAAAAGACAGGGGCGGATATCACGATCGCCACAACAGGTCTTGCCGGACCGGGCGGCGGAACGAAAGATAAGAAACCGGGGCTTGTTTATATTTCCTGCACTCTGCATGGAAAAACGACTGTACAGCGGCATCAGTTAAACGGAAACAGAGATAAGGTGCGGCATACAGCAGTTGTACGCGCCCTGACCCTTATGCGCCATACGATTATTCACGAATATGAATAAGATTTTGTTTTTTAAATGTAAAAAAATGGAAAATACTGTTGTTTCTGATCTTGTATTGTGATATAATAAATGCAGAATAAAATCGAACAGATTTTCGATAGAACACTTGTTTTGTTTTTACCATTATGATATAATTCCAATACACTATAAAATGAGAGACAGAATATTTTTTGAACATAGCATAGAAAAGGAGAAGTCAGATGCCGCGTCAGGAAAAGTTAGATGCACTTGAGAATGCAATTGTAAAATTAGAAAAAGATTATGGAAAAGGAGCTGTTATGAAGCTCGGGGAATCGGGAGCGAATATGAATATTGAAACGATTCCAACCGGTTCATTGAGCCTTGATATTGCACTGGGGATCGGCGGGGTTCCGAGAGGAAGGATTATTGAGATCTATGGACCGGAATCCAGTGGTAAGACAACCGTAGCACTGCATATGATCGCAGAGGCACAGAAGAGAGACGGAATTGCCGGATTTATCGATGCGGAGCATGCTCTGGATCCGGTTTATGCAAAGAATATCGGGGTAGATATTGATAATCTTTATATTTCCCAGCCGGATAATGGAGAACAGGCACTTGAGATTACCGAAACGATGGTTCGTTCGGGTGCGATGGATATTATTGTTGTCGATTCTGTAGCTGCGCTTGTGCCGAAAGCAGAGATTGACGGAGAGATGGGAGATTCCCATGTGGGTCTTCATGCCCGTCTGATGTCACAGGCACTTCGGAAGTTAACGGCAGCGATCAGCAAGTCGAACTGTGTCGTGATCTTTATCAATCAGCTGCGTGAAAAAGTCGGAATCATGTTCGGAAATCCGGAAGTTACGACCGGTGGGCGTGCGCTGAAGTTCTATGCATCGATTCGTATGGATGTTCGCCGGATCGAGACATTAAAGCAGGGGGGCGAGATGGTCGGCAATCGCACGAGAGTCCGCATTGTAAAGAATAAAGTTGCACCGCCGTTTAAAGAAGCAGAATTCGATATTATGTATGGAAAAGGTATTTCCAAAGAGGGAGATCTGCTGGATCTTGCTGCGAAGGAAGATATTATCAATAAGAGTGGTTCCTGGTATTCCTATGAAGGACAGAAGATCGGACAGGGAAGAGAGAATGGTAAGAAGTTCCTGTTGGAACATCCGGATATTATGGAGACGATCGACCAGAAAGTACGCCTTGCCTATCATATCGGTGGAGAAACACCGGAGGAAACTGAGGAAGAATAATGCAGATTACGAAACTTGCAAAACAGGGAAAGTACAAAGTACAGATTGAATTAGACGGAGAATATGCTTTTTTTCTCTATGCTAAGGAGATAAAACGCCTTGGGTTGGAAGAAGGAGATGAATTAAGTGAACAGCTGATAGAGCAGATCTATCAGCTGATTCTTTTTCCGAGGGCAAAAGAAAAGGCATTATCGCTTTTGCAGTATCGGAACCGGACACAGCTGGAGATGAAACGGAAATTGGTCCAAAACGGATATCCTGAAATAATCGCGGAGCAAGTGATGCAGTTTTTAGGGGAATATCGGCTGATCGATGATGAAAAGTATGTGATCAGCTATATTGAGATGAATATCAGGAAGAAAAGCCGGCTGCAGATACAGCATGAGTTATCATTGAAAGGAATTGATAAGGGATTGTTTCTGCGTATCTGGGAAGCACAGGAAGAGGATCTGGAGGAGCAGGCATTAAGGGAGCAGGTGGAAAAGCGCATCCGGTCAAAAGGACCGGTCAATACGGAGAACTATCCGAAATTTTATGCGTATTTTGCCCGCAAAGGCTATTCTTCCGGTATGATCTGCCGCCTTTTGAAAGAATATCAGACAGCCGGAGAGATATCTTGACAGCATCCAATATTTAGAAAAAATTTCACGAAATGTGTGTGAATTATTCTCAGGTTACTTGACAGATGTACCAAAAAAGTATAGAATCAATTTGTTGTACATGTGTGCAGCAAATTGAATAAGGAGGTGGCCTGTGAAATGATTACTACTGTGATTGCCTTCATCATAGCTTTAGTTATCGGTGTGATCGCTGGAACTGTTTATGGGATCAATAAACAGAAAGCCCAGGATGCAGCGACCATTGGAGACGCTGAGACAAAAGCAAGAGTCATTATAGATGATGCGTTGAAGAATGCAGAAGCAACAAAACGCGAAGCCAGTCTTGCGGCAAAAGAAGAAACGATCAAGGCGAAGAATGAGTTTGAAAAAGAAACGAAAGAACGTCGCGCCGAGCTGCAGAGATATGAAAAACGCGTGCTGGGAAAAGAAGAAGCGATCGAGCGTAAATCAGATACATTAGATCGAAAAGAAGCATCATTAGCTTCCAGAGAATCGAATCTGAATAAGCAGAAAGCTGAAGTGGAAAAACTTCAGGCAAAACATTTACAGGAACTGGAACGTATTTCAGGATTAACCTCTGAACAGGCAAAAGAATATTTATTAACTATGGTCGAAGATGATGTAAAGCATGAAACAGCTGTCATGATCAAGGAAATGACAACAAAAGCCAAAGAAGAAGCTTCGAAAAAGGCAAAAGAATATGTCGTAACTGCGATCCAGAAATGTGCGGCAGATCATGTTGCAGAGACAACGATTTCATTAGTTCAGCTTCCGAACGATGAGATGAAAGGAAGGATCATCGGACGGGAAGGTCGTAATATCCGTACCTTGGAAACGATGACAGGAGTCGATCTGATCATTGATGATACTCCGGAAGCTGTTATTTTATCAAGCTTTGACCCGGTTAGAAGAGAGATTGCAAGAATTGCACTTGAAAAATTGATTGTCGATGGAAGAATCCATCCGGCAAGAATTGAAGAAATGGTAGAAAAAGCAACAAAAGAAGTAGAAGCGATGATGAAAGAAGAAGGAGAAGCTGCTACTTTAGAAGTTGGAGTACATGGCATTCATCCGGAACTGGTTCGTTTATTAGGTAAGATGAAATTCCGTACCAGCTATGGACAGAATGCATTAAAGCATTCGATTGAAGTTGCTCATTTGTCAGGTTTACTGGCTGCAGAGATTGGCGTGGATATCCGTATGGCTAAGCGTGCAGGTTTGCTGCATGATATCGGAAAATCCATTGACCATGAAATTGAAGGATCTCATATTCAGATTGGTGTCGATTTGTGTAGAAGATACAAAGAGTCGCCATTAGTTATCAATGCAGTTGAGGCGCATCATGGCGATGTCGAACCTCAGTCCTTGATTGCATGTATCGTTCAGGCGGCAGATACAATTTCTGCTGCAAGACCGGGTGCTCGTCGTGAAACACTGGAAAGTTATACGACAAGATTAAAACAGCTGGAAGATATTGCAAATTCATATAAGGGCGTTGATAAGACTTTTGCAATTCAGGCAGGTAGAGAAATCCGCGTGATGGTAGTTCCAGAACAGGTAAGTGACAGTGATATGGTTATTTTAGCGCGGGATATTTCAAAGCAGATTGAAGCAGAATTGGAATATCCGGGACAGATCAAGGTAAATGTTATCCGTGAGTCCCGAGCGACAAGCTATGCAAAATAATAAAAGAAAATGAACGATAGATGGAATTTTTTTCATCTATCGTTTTCTTATATGCAAGTTTTTTGTTATACTGTCATATATAGAATGGAGAACGAAATGGAGCAGGAGGAAGTTATGGGAGAATATAAAAGAATCAGACAAGAATTGATGTATCAGGGAAAGGTTGTTGGATTTTATAAAGACATTCTGGAACTCCCGAATGGAAATGTCGTGGAATGGGATTTGGTCAAACATCCCGGAGCAGCAGCGATCATACCGGTGCTTCCGGATGGACGGATCATCTTTGTAAAACAGTTCCGAAATGCACTCGGATACCGGACGCTGGAAATTCCGGCGGGCGGAATTGAAAAAGGGGAGACGGCCCTGCAGTGCGTGACGCGTGAGATTGAGGAGGAAACCGGGTATCGTTCCGATGACATTACTCCGCTGATCAAAGTGATAACGGCGATTGGATTTTGTGATGAAACGATACCGATCTTTGTAGCAAAAAATCTGACGAAGACCGAACAGCATTTGGATGAAGACGAAGAAATTGAGTTGGTGATCTTAAGTTTGGAAGAAGCGGTTTCTCTTATTTTAAACGGAACGATCATCGACAGCAAAACGGTATCCGGAATCCTGGCTTATAAAGAAACATTAAAATAAAGGCATAAAACATATATTTGCTGCATATATTTCATTGTATATCAGAAGGGATGAAAGAGTATGAGCAGATATCGAAAAATCGGACTTGCTGTTATGATCATAGGAGTTGCGGCCGGCTCTGTATTTGCCAATATGACTTATCAGGCAAATTATTATTTTCTTGCAGATCTGAATATGGATGTGAGCAGTATCAAACAGATGGATGATGCATCTATGGTAAACTATACCATGTATATTCTTGGAAAGCGGATCTTCCAGATACTGCTGCTGTCTTTTTTTACAAGGCTTTTTGTCATGGAAGCGCTGATCGTGGCTGCCGGATTTACCGGTTCCTTTGTATTTTCTGTTTTTATCACTTATCAGCTGCTGCAAACAGGGATCAGCGGCGTAGGAACCGTGCTGTTAGCGATGTGTCCGCAATGGATCTTTTACGGGGCGGCTATATGCTGGTGGGTAAAGAAAGAAAAGGTCAGGGACAGCAAAGAACTGTTTCGATTTTATCTCGTTTTTGCAGGACTTGCCATCGCTGGTATGATCAGTGAGATATTGATAAACCCGCGCTTGTTACTTTTGTAAATGAGTTGACGGATTTATAGGAATAATAGTATAATATGTACAAATAAAGGGAATTTTTTGCGTAAAAAATTATAAAAATACGATAAGGCAGGGTGATGAATATGTCATATAGAATTACGGAACTGGATCCACTATTGAAAAATTTTGAAACAGACATTGATAACCGGATGAAGCAATATGAAGCGAAGAAAGCTTCTTTATTACAGAATGCGGATTCTTTAGTTGATTTTGCTAATGGACATGCATACTACGGCATCCATAAAGCGGATGGCGGCTGGTACTATCGTGAATGGGCACCGGGTGCTGAGAAAATGTATTTTATGGGTGATTTTAATGATTGGAACAAAACGTCTCATCCGATGAAAAAATTAGATAATGGCGTATATGAGATCTTCTTAGAAGGAGAAGATGCGCTTTGGAACGGATGTAAAGTAAAAGCAGTTGTCGTTCATGATGGTGAAATGCTGGAGAGAATACCGACTTATGCAACGAGAGTCGTACAGGATCCGGAAACGACGGCATTTTGTGCGGAAATCTGGGATGTTTATGCACCGTTTGACTGGAGCGATCAGGATTTTAAAGGAGAGGAAATACCATTGATCTATGAGTGTCATATCGGTATGGCTCAGAATAAGTATGGCATCGGTACTTATGAGGAATTTCGCGATAATACGTTACCTCGTATCAAAGAATTAGGATACAATACGATTCAGATCATGGCGATCATGGAACACCCTTACTACGGTTCGTTCGGATATCAGGTTTCGAACTTTTTTGCGGCTTCTTCCAAATACGGAACACCGGAAGACTTAAAATCGCTGATCAATACAGCACATAAGATGGGAATCCGCGTATTACTGGATGTGGTTCATTCTCATGCGGTAAAGAATACAAATGAAGGTATCAACATGTTTGATGGTACGGAATATCAGTTCTTCCACAGTGGAGCAAAGGGAGAACATCAGGCATGGGGAACGAAGTTGTTTAACTATGACAAGAATGAAGTTCTGCACTTCCTGTTATCCAATTTAAAATTCTGGATGGATGTCTATCATTTTGATGGATTCCGTTTTGATGGCGTAACTTCTATGATCTATAAAGATCACGGACTGGGAAGCAGCTTTGACTGCTACGAAAAGTATTATAGCCTGAATACGGAAACAGATGCTCTCGTATATCTGCAGCTTGCGAATGAACTGGTTCATGAGTTGAATCCGGATACAGTAACGATCGCAGAAGATATGTCCGGTATGCCTGGTATGTGTCTTCCGATTGCAGCAGGCGGTATCGGATTTGATTATCGTCTGGCGATGGGAACTCCGGATTTTTGGATCCGTACGCTGAAAGAATTAAAGGACGAAGACTGGGATGTATGGAAGATGTGGTATGAACTGACCGGCAGACGTCCGGAAGAAAAGGTTATCGGATATGTAGAATCTCATGATCAGGCGCTGGTTGGTGATAAGACGATCATGTTCCGTCTGTGCGATGCGGACATGTACTGGGGAATGGAAGTAAACTCCCAGAATATGGTGATCGACCGCGGCGTGGCTCTCCATAAGATGATCCGTCTGGTTACGCATTCTCTTTCCGGCGATGGATATCTGAACTTTATGGGAAATGAATTCGGTCATCCGGAATGGATCGACTTCCCGAGAGAAGGAAATGATTGGAGCTATCATTACTGCAGACGGCAGTGGCATTTGGTGGACGATCATAATTTAAGATATTATTTCTTGAATGATTTTGATAAAGCAATGATCAAATTATCAAAGGATAACCAGTTGCTGGCAGCTCGTCCGAATAATCTGTGGATGGATAGCGATGGTAATATGCTGATCTATGAAAGAGCAGGACTGTTGTTTATCTTTAACTTCCATCCGACATGGTCCAAAGACGGTTACTGGATCCCGACGCTGGAGACCGGAAAATATCAGGTTGTTCTGAGCACAGATTCAAAGGAATTTGGCGGAAATGGACAGATTTCGGAAGATTATATCTATGAAGCAAAAGATGTTATCGATACATGGGAAGAAGAAGTAACGAAAGAAGTTCCGGATCCGGACAACGAAGGTGAGATGATCGAGAAGAAAGTTGTAGAGCCAAAATCCAATACAAGAAGAGGATTCCAGTTCTATTCACCGGCTCGTACCGCTGCGGTTCTGAAAAAAGTAGAGGAATGATTTAAAACTTTACAAAGAAATTCATCTGCGATATAATAAAAAGAAGTTGACGAAACACGCATTTGCGTGTTTCGTTCGTTTGTCTGAAGACAAATGAAGAAACTATACATACGCAGGAGAGATTAAGATGAATAAGAAAAACAAAAGCATGAATGTCAGAACCATTACGCTGACCGGTTTGTTTGGAGCGTTGTCGGCTGTATTGATGATGATCAGTTTTAATGTTCCGCTGATGCCGAGTTTTATTAAGATGGATTTTTCGGAACTGCCTGCCCTGATCGCTGCATTCGCAATGGGACCGCTTTCCGGAGCGATGGTCTGTCTTGTAAAGAATCTGATCAATGTGATGTTTTCAACGACCGGCGGCGTCGGAGAATTTTCTAATTTTATATTAGGATGCGCCTTTGTCATTCCGGCAGGACTGATTTATAAACGGAATAAAAGTAAGAGGTCCGCGTTGATCGGTTCCCTGGTTGGAGCTGTTTTTATGGCAGTATTCAGCGTATTTTCCAATTACTTTATTGTTTATCCGGTCTACAGCATGTTTATGCCGATTGAAGCGATCATCGGCATGTATCACGAAATATATCCGGGAATTAATAATCTGCTGCAGGCATTGATCATTTTTAATATGCCGTTTACCTTTATCAAAGGATTGTGCATCATTATCATTACTTTTGCAATTTACAAACATATTTCCCCGATCATCAAAGGAACAAATCGTTAAGAAACGGTTCAAAACAAAAGCCCTGTCCGCAACGGATATTTCTGATGAAAATATCATGGCGGAGGGCTTTTCTTATATTCTAAAATATGATACTATTTTCCTATATAGTTTTAAAAGGAGGAAAATATGGCGGTTAAGATTATTACAGATGGGGCATGTGACCTTGAAATGGGGTTTTTAAAACTGCATAATGTTTTGAGTGTTCCATTTTACGTTTCTTTTGATGGTGAAACGTATAAAAAAGAAAGAATTGAGATAGAAGTGCGTGAATTTTATCAGAAGATGATCGATGAACCGGATGTATTTCCGAGAACATCTTTACCGGCTGTAAATGATTATATAGATATCTTTGAACCGATTTTAAAAGCGGGTGATGAAGTGATCTGTATCTGTTTTACTTCACACCTGAGCGGTTCCTATAATTCGGCAACGAATGCAAAGATGATCATGGAAGAAGAATATCCGGATGCAAAGATCAGTGTGATCAATTCCTACTGCGCAACAGTGACACAGGCAAGTCTTGTACTGGAAGCGGTGAAAATGAGAGATAAAGGATTGTCATATGAACAGATTGTGGAAAAGCTGGATGCTGTGAAGATGGATGCGAAGATCTTTTTTACCGTCGGCAATCTGGATTATCTGATCCACGGAGGCCGTATTGGAAAGATGACAGGAAAATTTGGAACTGCGTTGAATCTGAAACCATTAATTATTCTGGATAAAGGAGAAGTAACAAGCGGTGGGATCGCAAGGAGCAGGAAAAAATCTCTTGCAAAAGTGCTGGATCTGATGAAAGACTTTTTTACGAAGAAGGGAAATATGGTTGGCGATTATGTGATCAATGTCGGCTACGGTTATGATGTGGCGGAAGGAAAAGCGTTCCATCAGAAAGTGGAAGCGCTGGCAAGAGAACTGGGTTATACGGAAGATATCCCGCTCATTCAGATCGGAGCAACGATCGCGGTGCATACCGGACCGCATGCGATCGGCGTGGGCGTTGTGAAAAAATGTGGATAGTATTTATGAATAGGGTTCCATTAACGGAACTCTATTTTATGTTATATAAAGCAGAGGCACCGCTCCATCATCCTTGTATCTGATGATCTTGCGGTGCCTATGAAAGATTATTGAAAACGTGATTTTGTCTTTTCAACAAATTTGTCTGCGTTTACAATAAATCTTTCGTGTATACAATATCCTGCACGACCTGTTTTGTCTGTGATCTCAATGTGAAAGCATAAACGTTTGCGGTCAATTTCAACAAGGCAGCAATGGCAGGAAACTGTCTCGCCAACTGGCGTTGCGCTTAAATGCTGTATATCTAAAGATGTGCCAACACTCGTCATTCCCTCGTCTAGTTTTCCTTCGAGCAATGCAACGGCAGCTTTTTCAGCTAATAAAGCCATAGCCGGTGTTGCATAGACAGGAAGGCTGCCGCTTCCCCATACTGCTGCTGTACGCTGTTCATTGACTTCTTCTGTAATCGTAATAGTGTCACCGATCGTTAGATTCATAAAATTAGTCCTTCTTTCTTAAATGATTTTATCTTAGGTTCATTATAACAAAGTGGTATCCAATTTTCTATATGAAAATAATATTTATACAAAAGAAACGAAGTATGGTATACTCAAGAGGATAATACAGAATAAAAAGGAGAAAAAGTTTGAATAAACAACAATTTTTAAAGGAATTACAGGAGTGTCTGGAGGGAGAAGTTTCCCGGCAGGCGGTTTATGACAATATAACATATTATGACCAGTATTTTGAGGAACAGAAAGCAATGGGAAAATCGGAATCGCAGATCGCAGAGGAAATTGGAAAACCTTCGTTAATCGCGAAAACGATTGTTGATGCAGAGGATGCTTCGGAAGGTGTTTATTACGATGAGCAAGTCTATACAGAAGAGGATGACGGATCTTTTGAGCCGGAGACGGAGTTTCATATGGTCGAAATCAAGTGGTATCATAAGCTGTTATTCGTGATTGTGATTATTGCAATTGTCCTTCTGCTTTTAACGATTACGGGAGCTATTCTGTCTTTTGCAGCTCCGATCATTTTAATCTTACTCATTGCATATTTGATAAAAAGACTGTTCTTTTAGAGGGATGGATATGAATATCAGTCAGGAAGTAGAGAAAATTCAAGAAGAATTAGTGTTGCTCAGACAAAAGTTTCACCAATATCCGGAAACAGCATTGCAAGAAAAAATAACTACTCGAATGATCAGGGAAGAACTGGAAAAAGACGGGATTGCATATGATCGTGTGGATCCGACAGGAGTAGTGGCATATCTTGGAAATGGAACTGGAAAAACGGTTGCACTTCGGGCGGATATTGACGGTCTTTTGGTCGTGGAAGAGACAGGGCTTTGTTTTGCATCGGTGAATCCGGGAAAAATGCATGCCTGTGGACATGATGGACACATCGCGGGTCTGCTTGGTGCGGCGAAGGTATTAAAAAAATTTGAATCCGGTCTGAATGGACGGATCAAGCTGATCTTTCAGCCGGCAGAAGAAAACAGCAGCGGGGCAAAAGCGGTGATCGATCAGGGATATCTGAATGATGTAAAGGAAATCTTTGGACTCCATATTTTTAGCGACCTTCCATCGGGATGTGTTTCGATAGAAGGAGGAGCGAGAATGGCGGCGACGGATCATTTTTCGATCACGATCACCGGAAAATCCGGGCATGCGGCAAAACCGCATCAATGCGTGGATGCAACGGTTGCGGCAGCGGCACTTGTTATGAATCTCCAGACGATCCTAAGCCGCAGACTGGATCCGCTTGATGATGCAGTTTTAACGATCGGACGCCTTCAGTCAGGAACTGCCTATAATATCATTTCAGGAGAAGCGGTTTTAGAAGGGACAGTCCGCACGTTTTCCGTTGAAACCGAACATAAGATCAAAGAGATGATCATTCAGATTTCGAATGATACGGCACATTTATATGGAGCGAAGGCAAAGGTGGATTATCCGGGATCGATGCACCCGCCGTTGATCAATGATGCGCAGATAGCAAAAAGGATCTATAGGAAAGCGGAGTCGGTTTTTGCCCCAGAGCAATTGATCACAGTTCCAAAGATCATGCTGGGGGAAGATTTTGCGAATTATCAGACGAAGGTGCCTGGTGTATTTGCCTTCGTTGGCGGGGGGGAAACAGACGGATCGGAAAATTTTCCGAATCATCACAGCAAATTTGATTTCACAGATGAGGCACTCATCAGTGCTGTGAAGCTGCATTTAACGTATGTGGAATCGATATTTGGCGTATTATAAAAAAATTTGAAAAAAGTGATTGACATGCTCGAATCTCTGTGCTATTATTAACGAGTGCTTGAGAGAGAGCATGTAAGCGCGAGTGGCTCAGTTGGTGGAGCACGACCTTGCCAAGGTCGGGGTCGCGGGTTCGAGTCCCGTCTCGCGCTCTTTTT
>DVKZ01000032.1 GCA_018715775.1 Candidatus Fimousia stercorigallinarum
CTGAATGGAAGAATGTTACGGATACTTTTTCAGAGGAGCAAAGACGTTATAACGGTAAATATCTGGAAATTGATGAAGTATATGATGATGTAGTTGAGGTCAGTGTATTTTCAGCGGTCGATGAGCCATATGAAATATATTTTACTTATGATATATTTTTTGGAATCGTATATGCTGAAAAAGAAAACGTTTATGAAATCCGGGACGAGATGAAACGGGAGCTGCAGGCAGAATATGAAAAGCATAAAAAAGTAACAGATGAATTTATAAATAAGTTTTCTGAAAAATATGGTGTATGTATGCCGGAAGATATTTTTTTTAATTTTGATCTTTCAACATTTTTTTAGTAGAATATCGCATCAAGTTTGAGAGTTGAAGCAGAGGGGAAAAAGAGACTGAAAAAAGTGAAGAGCATTTGGTAGAGACGGATTATCATATAAACTCTATGGCGTTTAAAGATCTGGATGGAGAGAGCAGGCAGGAAACGATTGCCAGGTACAACAATGGAAGTGATATACAGCGAATATTTTAATCATATCAAAGAAAGTGGTGAGGTAGTACGCCAGTTCATATTTTAGATATAATGGAAGATTTTGCAAAGAATGCAAGAAAGATATTGGGGAATTCACTTGATAGTGTTATCGTGTATGGTTCTTATGCAAGAGGGGATTATTCTGAATTTTCGGATATTGACGTAATGCTTCTTGTCTCCTTAGGAGATGAAGACATCAAGAAGATTTCTGATCAGATCAGTGATCTTGCTTTTGATTTTATGATGAAGTATAGCATGGACATTTCCCCGGTAATAACTAATACAGATCATTTTAACTATTGGGTAGATAATCTGCCCTATTATCGCAATGTCAGAGATGAGGGGGTAGAGCTTAGTGCATGATATGAACAAAGACATGGAATTGTCAAAATACAGATTTTCTCTTGCGGAGGAAACTTACAAAAGTGCAAAAATGTGTTTTGATAATGGATTTTACAGAGACTGTATTAATCGATCTTAGCATCAGCGGATGAAGCAAAAAAACAGGCATAGGCGGTCAAAGTTCCTGCCCTCGTTCTGACGTACCAGACGGCAGGTTGGGGGCAGGGCAACGGCAACGCCGTTGTAAGGTAAGGGGGGATGATACGTTTGGAAGAAAGAGGATGACATTGGCAGTATGCCCCTCCTTTATCGTGTTCCGTAATCCTGATCAATGCAGATGACGGCATAAAAATTTCCCGGCAGATTTTGTATCTGGTCACTTAATGTCTTTTCCACATCTTCCGGCGAAAGAGGACAAGTATAAGGGACAACCACATCAAAGATCAGATTAGTGTGAGAAGGTCCGGTTACCATTCGGAAATCATGCATGTTTAATTCGGGATTTAGTTTTTGTACCAGTTCGGATACGGTATCCTTCATTTGATTGGAGAAAGCATCGTCGGTAACGATCGGATCCATATGAATCGTGGCGGTGCAATTCAGCCGTTGCTTTAATTCCCGTTCAATATTATCGATCTCGTCATGAATCATCAGAATGTCGCCCGAAGCAGAAACTTCTACGTGCAGGGAAATGATCAGATGGCCGGGACCGTAATCGTGTACAAGAAGATCATGAATTCCGAGAACGGAAGGATATGCATCTACAATATCCAAAATCTGCTGTACCAGTTCTTTTGTTGGCGGCTGGCCGAGAAGCGGATCGATCGTTTCTTTCATAGAAGTAATACCTGTGTAGAAAATAAAGATTCCGACCAGAATACCGCACCATCCGTCCAAATTAAAATCAGTAAATGGACTCGCGATCGTTACGAGAAGGACAACAGAAGTAGATACCATGTCGCTGAAACTGTCCGCAGCTGTTGCTGACATAACAGTGCTATCCAGTTTTTTTCCAAGGCTTCGGTTATAATATGCCATGTAGCATTTTACTAAAATAGAAGCGGTCAAGATGATTAAGATCAGGGGACTGCTTTCGATTGTCTCCGGATGAAGTATTTTTTCGATAGAACTTTTGATCAGTTCAAAAGCCATGATCAGTACCGCTGCCGATACGATCAATCCGGAAAGATATTCAATTCTTCCATGTCCAAAAGGGTGCTGAGGATCCGGCTTTTGACCGGCCATTTTAAATCCGATCAGAGTAATAAAGGAAGAACCGGCATCGGATAAGTTATTAACGGCATCTGCCGTGATCGCAATGGATCCGCTTAGTATTCCTGCAAAAAATTTTCCTATAAAAAGTAAAACATTCAGCCCGATTCCCACAGAGCCACAGAGCATGCCATAAGCTTGGCGAACTTCAGGGGAAGATGTATTTTGGTAATCTTTTATGAATATTCGGGCAAGGAATGATATCATGAAAAACACCTCCATTTTTGATTATTGGCTACTATTCTATAATAAAAGAGAAAATGAGGCAAGAGAAATCTGACCGTATATTGGAAAACTATAGAAATGTGGTATAATGTTAAAAAGCTATATGAAATGGAGGAACAGTGCTATGAGAGCTGAATTTGATGAAACATTGGTTACAGGTAATGATATGATTGATTCTCAGCATA
>DVKZ01000033.1 GCA_018715775.1 Candidatus Fimousia stercorigallinarum
TTCCAGCGGTACGGATACATTCATACCCCAAAAACTTGCGATCATCGTCGGAATCGACATAACGATCGTAATAACCGCCAGGGCTTTCATGACGATATTCAGATTATTCGAAATAACGGAAGCATATGCATCCATCGTTCCACTCAAAATGTCACTATAGATATCCGCCATCTCAATCGCCTGCTCATTCTCAATGATCACATCTTCCAGCAAATCTTCATCTTCCGGATATTTTTTTATCGCATCTGCTTTTAACATCCGTTCAAAGACAACCTGATTCGACCAGAGAGAAGTTGTAAAATAAACAAGTGATTTTTCCAATTCCAATAAATCGATCAATTCTTCATTTGTCGTAGAAATATGAAGCTTCTTCTCCACTTCATCGCTCTTCTTATCGATCATACGAAGATACTGCAGATACATCGCCGCATTACGATTCAGAATCTGCAGAAAGAATCTCGTCTTGCGGTAAGTATAAAAATTCCGGACACGTCCATCCATAAAACCTTCCAGGATCGGTGTATCTTCCAGACATATCGTAATGATGTTCGTCTTTGTAATAATGATACCGCACGGAATCGTAACATAATATTCTTTCTCCTGCCGTTCCTCCGTGACCGGGATATCTACGATCGTCATGGTATAACTATCTTCTACTTCAATACGGGAACGTTCTTCTTCATCCAGAGGCGCCCGCAGATGATCGATATCAACACCGCAAGTTTCAGCCACCTGTTTAAGTTCTTCCTGTGTTGGTGCAGTAAGAGCGATCCAAACACCATCAAAGGTCTCTTCTACCTGTTGAATTGTATCGTCCATCGTCCGAAACATTCGAATCATTCTTCCACCTCACTTCAACCTTTTCCTACATGAATCCGTTCCCCATATCGACGATCTGTGCAGAAGCTCCTTCTGACTTCTCAGAAGAAGCCTGCCCTGTATCACCATCATTATAGAAAAGAAGAAAATGTTTGTCAAACCTATTTTCTTCCAAACATTTCATATATTTATCGGTTATTTCCTACAATTTCATCTTCTACATCATTATTTTTCATTGGAATCATAAGCACAGTCCCTTCTTTTACCGGCAAATCAAACAAATTTCGATTAATTTTTAACAATTCATCACAAGGGACCTTTGTTTTATTTAAAATAGTACCCAGCGTATCATTTTTTCCAACACGATAGGGTTTCATATTTCCCTGTCCGATCGGAGTAAAAACCGGCACGCACAATTCATCGCCGATCTGCAGCTGGTAAACATTCACATACGGATTTGCAAGCATTAGATCGCGCACTTTAATTCCATATGCTTTTGCAATCTTATAGAGAGTATCCCCACTTTTGACTTGATATATAACCCCTTTACAATTTCCTTTTTCTTCCATATCATAAAGATTCCCTTCTATTCTTTCTCTACTACTTTATGCATTGGAAGAAAAAACCGTTCTTTTTTTCTTGTCTTTTTAAAATTCCTACATTATAATAGATAGACGGCGCTTCGACAGAATACGTCATTTGAAACTGTAAATATGTAAATATATAAAGTATGAATAGAAAAATGGAGTAGAAAAATGAAAAAACGTTTAGGTATTGACATTGGTTCGACTACAGTAAAAGTTATTATCATTGACGAAGACCATCATATTTTATTTTCTGATTACAAACGGCATTATGCAAATATTCCTGAAACATTAGCCGGACTTTTGCGCGATGCAAAAGAACAGCTCGGCGAAGATCTTGAAATTCTTCCTACTGTAACCGGTTCCGGCGGTATGGCAATTTCTGAATACTTACATATTCCATTCTGCCAGGAAGTTGTCTGTGTATCGACAGCGCTTCAGGATTACGCACCGCAATGCGACGTAGCAATCGAGCTCGGTGGCGAAGATGCAAAAATCATTTATTTTACTAACGGAATTGATCAGCGTATGAACGGAGTCTGCGCCGGTGGTACCGGTTCTTTCATCGATCAGATGGCAACACTCCTTCAAACGGATGCTTCCGGATTAAATGAATACGCAAAAAATTACGATACAATTTACCCAATTGCAGCACGATGCGGTGTATTTGCAAAAACGGATATTCAGCCTCTGGTTAATGAGGGAGCAACAAAGGAGAACCTGGCTGCTTCCATCTTTCAGGCAGTTGTAAACCAGACGATCAGCGGTCTTGCCTGCGGGAAACCGATCCGTGGCAACGTAGCATTCCTTGGCGGTCCGCTTCACTTCCTATCCGAATTAAAAGCTGCATTCATCCGTACATTAAAATTAGAAGGTGATGCAATCATCGCACCGACCCATTCTCACTTATTTGCAGCAATGGGCGCAGCTTTAAATGCTCAGGAAGATACTTCCATGACATTAGGAGAATTATTAAAAGAATTTAATAAAGATATTAAACTTTCCGTTGAAGTAGAACGTATGCAGCCTCTATTCACTTCTAAAGAAGAATACGAACAATTTCAAAAGGAACACAACCAGTATGCTGTAAAACGAGGAGACATCTCCACATATAAAGGCAAGTGTTACCTCGGTGTTGACGCCGGTTCAACAACAACAAAAGTCGCTCTGGTCGGCGAAGACGGTGAACTGTTATACAGTTTCTACAGCAGCAATAACGGAAGTCCATTAAAAACGACGATCCAGGCGATCCACGAAATCAGTGAAATTCTTCCAAAGGATGTAAAAATCGCTGCCTCCTGTTCTACCGGTTATGGGGAAGCACTCATCAAAGCTGCTCTGCAGCTCGATTTCGGCGAAGTAGAAACAATCGCCCATTATTATGCGGCATCCTTCTTCGATCCAAAAGTAGACTGTATCCTCGATATCGGGGGCCAGGATATGAAATGCATCAAGATCAAGAACAATGCCGTTGATAACGTCATGTTAAACGAAGCTTGTTCTTCCGGATGCGGATCTTTTATTGAAACATTTGCAAAAGGATTAAATTACAGCGTCAGCGACTTTGCAAAAATCGCATTGACATCCAAGACGCCGATCGATCTCGGTTCCCGCTGTACGGTATTTATGAACTCAAAAGTAAAGCAGGCGCAAAAAGAAGGCGCTGATGTTGCGGATATCTCCGCCGGACTTGCTTATTCAGTTATTAAAAATGCCTTATTAAAAGTTATTAAATTAACCGATCCAAAAGACCTCGGTGAAAATATCGTTGTACAGGGCGGAACGTTCTATAACGATGCTGTGTTACGAAGCTTTGAACTGATTTCCGGATGTAAGGCAATCCGACCTGACATTGCAGGTATCATGGGGGCTTTTGGTGCTGCTTTAATTGCAAGAGAACGTTATGAAGATGGCATGGAAACAACAATGCTTTCTATTGATGAAATTTTGAATCTGACCTTTGAAACGAGCATGGCTCGATGCAAAGGATGTATGAATCATTGTCTTCTTACAATTAATAAATTCTCCGGAAACCGCCGTTTTATCACAGGAAACCGCTGTGAAAAAGGTGCCGGAAAAGAAAAGAAAAATTCGGATGTACCGAACTTATACCAGTACAAGATGGATCGCATTTTCCAATATCGTCCATTAAAAGAAGAAAAAGCTCCTCGGGGAACAATCGGCATACCACGGGTATTAAATATGTACGAAAACTATCCGTTTTGGTATACCTTCTTTACAAAGCTTGGATTCCGTGTCATTTTGTCACCGAAATCCAATAAACGGATCTACGAGCTTGGAATTGAATCTATCCCGAGTGAATCCGAATGCTATCCTGCGAAGATTGCACACGGACACGTAAAATGGCTCATTGATTACGGCATTAAGGACATCTTCTATCCTTGTGTTCCATATGAGCAAAATGAATCGCCGGATGCAAACAACCACTACAACTGTCCGATGGTTACTTCTTATGCGGAAAACATTAAAAATAACATGGATGAATTACGCGATGACAGTATTAATTTCATGAATCCATTCCTTGCACTGGATAACCCTTCTGCTCTCGCAAAACGTCTTTACGAAGAACTCGGCGAATATTATGATCTGACAAAATCAGAAGTAAAATACGCCGTAGAAGCTGCTTACAAAGAAGCAGAATCCGTTAAGGAAGATGTCCGGAGAAAAGGGGAAGAAGCTCTGGCATGGCTTGCGGAAACTGGCAACACCGGTATCGTTCTCTGTGGACGTCCATACCACATTGATCCCGAGATCAACCACGGTATTCCGGAATTGATCACCTCCTACAACATTGCTGTATTGAGTGAAGATTCCATCTCACATTTAGGAAACGATATCGAACGTCCGCTTATCGTATCTGATCAGTGGATGTACCATTCCCGTTTGTACAAAGCTGCCAACTATGCAAAGAAACATCCTCAGTTAGAGGTGATCCAGCTCTTCTCCTTCGGATGCGGACTGGATGCCGTTACGACCGACTGTGTCAACGACATTCTGACAAAATCCGGACGTATCTACACCGTTCTTAAAATTGACGAAGTCAGCAATCTGGGAGCTGCACGAATCCGTATCCGTTCTCTGATCAGCGCGATCAGAGTCCGCAAACGCAAAGGAATCGAGCCAACTCCGGTTCCTGCAAACATTGAACGTGTAGAATTTACAAAAGAAATGAAAGATGCCGGCTATACGTTGCTATGCCCTCAGATGTCACCGATCCACTTCGACATCCTGGAACCTGCAGCCCGTTCCTGCGGCTACAATCTGGATATTCTTCCGGAAATGGGTAAAAAAGCCGTAGATACCGGTCTGAAATATGTAAACAACGATGCCTGCTACCCATCGCTGATCGTTGTCGGCCAGATCATGAACGCTTTATTATCCGGCAAATACGATCTGAACAAAATTGCAGTTCTGATCACACAGACAGGCGGTGGCTGCCGTGCAACCAACTACATCGGTTTTATCCGCCGTGCTTTATCTAAAGCCGGTATGGGACACATTCCGGTTGTCAGTGTCAGCGTTCAGGGTCTCGAAAAGAACAGCGGATTTAAATTCACTCCGCAATTTATTAACCGTGCCGTTCAGGCGATCATTTACGGCGACTTATTCATGCGTGTTGTATACCGTACTCGTCCTTATGAAGTGGAACCGGGTTCTGTCAATGCTCTGCATGAAAAATGGAAAACCGTCTGCCAAAAATCCGTTCAAAACGGAAATATGGGTGAATTCAAACGAAATATTCGCGACATCATCAAGGACTTTGATGAAATCCCGCTGCATGAAGATTTGAAAAAGCCTCGTGTCGGTATCGTCGGCGAAATCTTAGTAAAATTCCTTCCGGATGCAAACAACCACTTAGTGAACCTGCTTGAATCCGAAGGTGCGGAAGCTGTTATGCCGGATTTACTGGATTTCTTCTTATACAGCTTCTACAACAACGAATACAAACATCGCTATCTCGGACGTTCGAAGGCAAATGTTGTTATGGCAAGGGCCGGAATCGCAGCTATCGAACAGTATCGGAAAACAATGCGAAAAGAACTTGAAAAGAGTAAACGATTCGATGCTCCTGCTGAAATCACAGATCTTGCAAGATATGCAGAACCATTCGTATCTCTCGGTAATCAGACCGGTGAAGGCTGGTTCCTGACTGGTGAAATGATCGAGCTGATCCATAGCGGCGCACCGAATATCGTATGTACACAGCCATTTGCCTGCCTTCCAAACCATGTCGTTGGAAAAGGAGTGATCAAAGAACTTCGTCTTGCTTTCCCGAAAGCAAATATCGTAGCAATCGACTACGATCCGGGCGCAAGTGAAGTAAACCAGGTAAACCGCATCAAACTGATGCTTTCTGCTGCACAGAAGAATCTGGAAGCAGAAGCATAAAAAATAATAGAAACATTTTTCTCTTCTGTCACGTGACGGATTATCAGGATGGCATTTTGTCATCCTGGTATTTCGTGTAAATACAGAATACAGAAAAATGTTTTTTTTTATGATTTTTCTAAAAATTCTTTATATTCTTTCTATATAGAGTATAATAGTAATTAACAGAAACGTATAAATAAATTTCATAAGCAGGAGGTATGCCTATGTTAAAAGGAAAAGTTGCTGTCATCACCGGAGGAACCCGCGGAATCGGATATGCAACCGTTAAGAAGTTTTTAGAAAATGGTGCCAAAGTCGTTTTATTCGGCTCAAGATCGGAGACTGTAGAAAAAGCCCTCTCTTCTTTAAAAGCTGAAAATCCTGATTGGGAAGTAAGCGGCGATTATCCGAATTTATCTGATCTTGCATCTGTCAAAGCGGCCATGCAGAAAATCAAGGATCAGTACGGAAAAATCGATATCCTTGTCAACAACGCCGGTGTGTCTGACAGTACGAAGATTGAAGATTACGCCGAAGGACAATTTGATAAGATCATGAGCCTGAATATCAACGGGATGTTCAATGCCATCCAGTCAGTTGTCGGCATTATGCGTGAAAATGGGGGCGGATGCATCCTGAATACGAGTTCCATGGTCAGCATCTCCGGCCAGCCAAGCGGCGTCGCCTATCCGACAAGCAAATTTGCCGTAAATGGCCTGACCTTATCCCTCGCACGTGAATTAGGTCCGAGCAAGATCCGAGTAAACGCAGTTGCACCGGGCATCACCAATACGGATATGGTTGCTGCCCTGCCGGAACAGATGATCCAGCCGATGATCAATGCAATCCCTCTTCGCAGAATCGGAGAACCGGAGGATATCGCAAATGCCTTTTTATTCCTGGCAAGCGACCTTGCAAGCTACGTAACCGGCGAAATCTTATCGGTCGACGGAGCGATGAGAGCCTAAATTTATACACAAAAACAAGGCTGTCCACTGCGGGCAGCCTTTGCTTCTTTTCTTTATTTTTTTATTTCAGATGATGCTCCCGGATCAAGTATTCGAGCAGTCCGCGGCATCCTTCTTCTACATCCCCATAGGTCGTATCAAAGTCTCCTGTATACCATGGATCTGAAATATCTCTCGGATTATCGGAATAGTCCAAAAGCAAATGCACTTTCTGATCGGTATCTCGCCCAACGATCCGTCCAATGTTACGAAGATTCCAATGTTCCATTCCGATGATGTAATCATATTCGGCATAATCTTTTTTTGTCATCTGAACCGCTCTATGCGGCGCCATTGGAATTCCCATCTGCCGCATCTTAGCACGCGTTCCATAATGGACGGGATTGCCGATTTCTTCCCGGCTCGTTGCTGCAGAAGCAACAAAAATTTCATTTTCTAAACCTGATTTTTTGACCATGTCACGGAATACAAACTCAGCCATTGGGCTGCGACAGATATTGCCGTGGCAGATGAAAAGTATTTTTATCATGTGTTTCAACCTCCATATTTTGCTCGATTTTGCCAAGAAATGTCGTATTTTCAAGGGTTTGAGCATTTTCATGTTTCCATGCTCTCCTGGCGTATCTTAGCAAGATTTTGCATATCTTTTCCTTTGAGTGTGGGAAAAGTGTGGGAAATTCAACTGGTTTTCCCACAGTTAGTCTGCCATGGATGAAATCCCTTAAAAATGCCTAAAACACTAGGCATTGACTAACTTCAGTTTCTGTAATTCTTCCTTTGCATCTTCAAATCTTACATGGGTATATGTGTTAAGAGTAACACTGATATCCGCATGTCCCATCAGATACTGTAATGACTTTGGATTGATTCCTGTCTTTGCCATGTTGCTGCAGTAAGTATGGCGGCATACATGTGGTGTCACTTTTGGCATCTGGATTCGATAAATCTTATTGTATTTTTCACGAATATGCTGAAAATACTTCTGCCAGTGAAGTGCTACCATAGGTTTTCCATTCTTATCCAAATATAAGAAACCAGCTTTTCCATCCACGATTGGTTCCACTTTTGGTTTCTTCCTGTTTTTCAAAATGGTTTTAAAGCACTCATAAACCTCATTGGTCATGGGAAGCACTCTGGTTCCTGATGTGGATTTGGTGTCTTCAATGATGTACTTCATTCCCGAAGTGCGAAGTAATTGATGATCTATATTGATGGTCCGCTCTCTCATATTGATATCAGATATCGTCAATCCACAGAACTCAGAGATTCTCATACCGGTTTTGAAAAGAATGTATATTGCCTCATAATATCTTGAGAAGTGCTTATCATTCTTCACAAACTCCAAAAACTGTCTCTCCTGCTTTCTGGTAAGAGCTTCTCTCGTTTCTGAATCATTTACCAGAACCGTAGCAAGTTCAAAGGCAAATGGATTTTTATCTAAGATATCATCTTCCAAAGCCATCTGAAATGCTGGTCTTACCACACCTCGAATGGTATGAATGGTGCTGTATTTCTTACCATTTTCCTGCAACTCAATCAGCCACAGCTTAGCATCAGAAATACGAATCTCATCAATAAATCTTTCTCCAAACGGATCCTTTTTCAAGGTATTTATCACTGTCTTATAACCGGCTCTGGTACTTTCACGCACACCCTGCTTTTGCTTGATGTAACGTTCTATCAATTCATTTACTGTCATCTTAGGACAATTCGGTTTCCCCAAGAGCTGTTTCTTCAGAATCTCTTCTTCCATTGTTCTCAGAGCAACACAGTCTCTCTTTCCTGTAGGCAACTTATCTGTCGGTTCTAACTTCCAGCTATAAACATCCTTTCGTTTTCCGTTTTCTAAATAACTATATCTGTAACGACCATCCTTGCATTGGCTCTCTCGATCGCGTAATACACGTTTTTTATTATCACGTCTCTTCTGACTCATATGTGCTAACCTCCTAAATTTAAGAGAGCCTCTGCCATAGCACACAGTTAGTATATCATGAAGAGGCTCTTTGCGTAATCCCTTAAATTGCTGATGTTCTATCCAAAAATGACTCGAATTTTTTCCTCTTGATTTGGACACGATTGCCGTTATAAAGGATAAAATCAGCACCTTCATGGTCAGCCACAATCTGACGCAATTTCTTCTGCCCGATTCCAAAGTAATCAGCAGCCTGTTCTATACTTAATGAATATTTTTCAAAAATCGGTGTTTCATAATTACGATTCAAATGTATCTCCTTCACTTCCTTATTATGTTCTATTCCCCTTTGGCAACTGGCAGGCAGGCAAGGTATCTGGGAATTCTTGCCAACCTGACCAGTGCCTTTGCCAAACTCACTTCTTAAGACAAACTGTTTTCTTGGAATTCTCGAACCCATAATCCAGTTCGTCTTCTATTTTTCTTCTTGCATCTCGCATGGTTCGATCTGAGATTTTAAGTTTCTTGCCCTCTGCATCCAAATCCGCCACGTACATAAGATTTCTTGTTGTCAGGATTTGTCTTATCAATTTCATTGCCTGCTCCAACTTTGTCTCCTTCTGTTTTCCTGCTTTTCCTGACATCAATTCCTGCTCGGTGATTTCATATTCACCAATCCACTCCAACTTACTGTTTTCCAATGTAAATGCTACCGGTGTAGGTTTTGGTGCCAATGAACTTTTTGTTTGAATCACTACTCGTACATCCCTTTCGGTTTCTTTTTCCACCTTTCCGACTAATAAAATGCTTCTTACCGCAGCTGAAATATCTACCGATCCAAGACCTCTATAATTGGCATGTGTTCCGGCATTCTTATTCAAGTGTCCAATCAGAACAATTGCCGCGCCGGTTCGTTCTGCCACTCCCCCTAGATATCGAAACAATGGACGAATCTCATTTGCTCTGTTCATATCCACATCCGGTCCAAGATAAGCCTGAATTGGATCCATGATTAGAAGCTT
>DVKZ01000034.1 GCA_018715775.1 Candidatus Fimousia stercorigallinarum
AGTGATCAGGGGCGGCATAATTGGGATACAGGGATAAAAAAGAACGGCTGATATAGACAGGATAATCAGAATTATTATAATTTACTTTTTCAGAATGATCGCTGTTTAATTCAATATGTTTCATTGGTCTAATACCTCGCAGGATTGTTATAATAATATGCAGTTATTCGGTGGTTTTACTATTATAATGAATAGTATTATTATAATATAATAAAAAATAGAAATCAATCGGAGGTGAAGGACATGAAAAAGTTTTTTATGAATTGCCTGCTCAATAATCTCAAAATATGGATGGAAGTGGAAGAATCGCAAAGATTTAGAGATATATATTTTGCATTTTATGATGAGGTGAGGTATTCTTAACGGATAACAGAGATGAGGCAGGAGACAATGGTGTTTTGCATATGTAAAGGAAGATTCGGATTTGCAGAGGAACTGGAGAATGGAATTTCACATCTTTTCGAATCGAACACTCGTTCTCTCGGCGGAAGCGTGTTATACTATGCTCAGTCGGTATATCGTACCGAAGTATGGGATTGTGGAAACCATATGGACAGGGTTATCAACGCAACGATCAATATTCGCGAAGAGGGGAAAATGAAAGGAGAATAACATGGCAAAAAAGACATTGCGTTTAACATTTCCGGAATGGCAGGGGGGAATGAACCCTCCATATTATGCGGGAAGTCATATTCTGGACTGGCTGGCTCCGAAAGGAGATCATATGGAGTGCGTAGAAGTTCCGGTAAAAACGAATTTTGAAGATGAGATTCCGATTACAGATGGAGTCGCATGGAAAGAGGAACTGATCGAACAACAAAAAGCGGCATATCAGATCTGTGTGGAAAAGGATCCGGATAAGATCATTGTACTTGGGGGAGATTGTTCCGTAGAACAGGCACCATTTGACTATCTTCACGGAAAATACCCGGAACGTACCGGGATCATCTGGATCGATGCGCACCCGGATTTTTCCAGGCCGAAAGACTGCCCAAACGAACATGCAATGGTTCTCGGTAATCTGATCGGTGACGGCGCGCCGGAGCTGGCACAGATAGTAAAACATCCATTTGATAAGAAAGATGTGATCTATGTTGGAATCGTAGCGGATCATCTGGAAACATGGGAAGAAGAACATCAAAAAGAGTATAAGATGAAATTTCTGACGCCGGATCAGATGCAGGAGGACAGTGAACCTCTGCTTGCATGGATCCGGGAAAACGGATATGAGCAGGTGCTCATTCACTGGGATCTGGATGTATTGTCACCGGATGATTTTCGTTCGCTTCTTTGTGCAGAACCGCATATTCCACCGGTAAGTTATGCAGTAGGCAGAATGACTTTAGATCAGATTACAAGGATCATCAAAGATGTGTCAGAAATTGTAAATGTACTGGCTCTTGGAATTACAGAATTTCTTCCATGGGATATTATAAGATTTCAGAAAAAGCTGAAAGAAATTGATATTTTTACAAACTAAGTGGAGGGGCAGTATGCCAATGTCATTTAGATAAGGCATTATGACTATGGACTGGACTTAGAAATTCCAGTCATCGCGTAAATCTTCTTTGTCTCTTCTGCCGGAAAATCATGCGGAAACAATAGAAGCTTTTAAGGAGTGTCTGAAAAACAGGAAAGTGGGGGTATCCAGTAGTCAGGGTCTTATTGCCAGTAACAATAACAATGTGTGTGCTTTTCGAATAAAATAATTTTGAAAGAGTACAAGAGTACGGTATATATAGAGGTGATAATTTAGAGCGATTTGTGTGGATGGTAAGATAAGTGCAAAAATGGGATTATGTGTAATTAATCCGATTGTACAGGAAGTATACTGGTGGTATTGTTTGGGGTGTTTTTAGCGGAAAAGCTTGGTTTAAACCAGGCTTTTTTCAATTAAAATAAACAAGACGATATTTGTATCGTTTTACAAAATGATGCGTATCTATTCTGATTTAAAGATAATCTGGATAGACTTAATATAGTTTTAAAGAGCGGACGATAGCTGATCATAATTCTGCTTTCTTTTCCCGTGGTGTATGTGATTATTGTATTGATATACTCGGATATTGAAAATGTACGAATATGCGAATACAATCTCGTATATACGAGAATCTATATATAAGGAGAAAGAAATCTTTCTCTTCAGCAGATGAAGAATCCGGAAGATAAGATGCATAAAAAGATTTATGACCGGACCAAAAACTGTGTACCTGTTCAGTTCAATGGGGAAAGCAGGCGTCAAGCTACGGGAAAAGATAAAATGCCTTTAAAATCTATTCTAATCTGTGACTGATTTTCATAGGCTGTAAAAAATGGACAAGGAGGTGGGACTGCCGTGAAGAAGAAAAAACTGAATTACCGCTTTCATGATCCGAATGTTCCGGCAGTTGCTGCCGAGTACAACATGTTTATTGAGGCGAATCAGAAAGGCGAGTATGGAGAAACAGATATCGGAAAATGAAGGAATACGAATTCAGGTTTGAAGATATGTTTTTTGAGATGAAAATCATCTGATACGATATTGCATCAGGTGATTTTTTATCTTAAAATAGCTTAAAATGAAAATTACAGAGAGAAATATGAGATTTTATCTCAAATATTGTTTACAAAATAGAAAAAACGAATATAATAGAGGGTGAGAGAATATAAAATTGTGGTGTTGAAATAAATGGAGGTAAACACAAATGTTATGCCAGTTTGCAGTAAAGAATTTTAAAAGCATTCGTGATGAAATGACATTTGACATGCAGGCAGCCACCATTTCAGAGCATGAAGACAGGGTAATCAGAGATAGAGACGGAGAATTATTCCTACCGGTATCGGCGGTTTACGGACCGAATGGCGGGGGAAAGTCCAATGTGCTGGAGGCACTGAATAGTCTGGTGTTTAAGGTACTGAGACCGCTATATGCGACCAGTGATAATGAAAATGTGGCAATCAGAATAAAAAGAATATTGATCGAACCGTTTGCTTTTTCTGCTGAAACAGTGGATGCACCGACAGAGTTTGAATTATTTTTCAGGACCGCATTAGCAGAATACCGCTACGAGTTGACTGTCAGGAAAGATGTGATCGAGTATGAAAGGCTGGACCGGGTAAAACTGGAGACCGGACGCAGATCAGCGCTTTTTGAGAGGGATGAAAATGAAATTACGCTGAAGGGTGTTTTTTCAAAATTAAAGACAAGTGAAGACTTATCCGAGACTTTGCCACTGCTTTCTTATTTGGGTATTACCTATGCCAAGAATGAAGTGGTGCAGGATGTATTGGGCTGGTTCGATGATGGAATCGACTTCCTGAATTACGGAAATCCACGTCAGGAACTACGTATGGCGATTTCAAATTCGGAACATGTGAAGAAACTGATGTTGGATATGATACAGGAAATGGATCTGGATATCGTAGACTTCCGGGTGGAAGAGAGAGAACATGATCGGATCGAAGTATTTACAAAACATGTCGTTGACGATTATGAGGCAGAATTAAATCTGTTCGATGAGTCCAGCGGAACAAAGAAGTTATTCGGTCTGCTTCCGTTCATTGCGAAGAGTCTCTCAGTGGGAACAACGCTGGTAATCGATGAATTGGATGCCAAGATCCATCCGGTTCTTCTGAAATATATCATTATGATGTTTAATGATATGACGATCAATAAACACGGGGCGCAGATGATCTTTACATCTCACGATCTGTCTACAATGAACAGCGATGTGTTCCGGAGAGATGAAATCTGGTTTGTCGCAAAAGGGAACAAAGAGAATTCTAAATTGTATTCTCTGGTAGAGTTTAAAAATGATAAAGG
>DVKZ01000035.1 GCA_018715775.1 Candidatus Fimousia stercorigallinarum
ACGAACAGCATTGGTATTAATGGGGCATCGACGCTTTTTTATAAAGACGTCCTTGCTGAATTCGGCAGAGAACTCGGACAGGGGTTTTATATTCTGCCCTCGAGCATCCATGAAGTCCTGCTGATCGGAGAAAAAGAAGTTGCAGATCCGGGAGATTTGTATGATATGGTTTGGGAGGCAAATCATACCGTAGTAAGATGCAAAGATTTTTTGTCTAATCAGGTTTTGTATTACAATGTCATTATTCAGGAGATTGAGATTGCACATAGCAGAAAGTAGATGATTGATTGAAGCGTTGGGAAATATATCTTGAATTTATTTTAGAAGTATTTTTTATCATAACGGGTTTATGTTTGATTATTGTTGGAATTCCAGTTGCGTTAAAATTTTTATGGCCATTTGTTGTTGGTTGGATAATTGCCCTTTTAGCAGGACCGTTATGCAATTTTTTGGAAAAGAAATGTAAAGTGTCCAGAAAATGGGGTTCCTTTTTCATCGTTGTTTTTTCGATCCTGATCATAGCCGGTGTTTTACTTTTGTTTTTCTATGCATTGAGAACGCAGGCGATGGAATGGGCGATGAACTTACCGGAGCTTTATAACAAATTATTGGAGCAGTTGCAAACGTTTGCGGACCATTTATCGCAGCATTCTTTTGGTAATGCATTGAACAAGATCATGAACCGGCTGTTAAATTCGGCAGATTCCTTTGGAACTACTGTTGTTAACCACATTGGTTCTTATGGAGTCAGTCATGCAGGAACCATTGCAAAAGGGGTAACACACAGTCTGATTGGATTTATTGTTACATTGATCGCTTCGTATTTGTTTATTCGTGACAGAGAGCAGATCATAGAAGCTTATCGGAAGATCATGCCGGAATTTATGAAAGACAAGATATCGATTTTTTGTAAAAATACGTTAGGGGTACTTATTGACTATTGTATCGTCCAATTAAAACTGATGATCATCATTGCTGCGATTTTGTGGATCGGATTTATGATCCTTAGAATCCCATATGCTCTGTTATTTGCTGTTCTCGTATCATTTTTGGATATGCTTCCGTTTCTCGGAACGGGAACAGCCTTAATTCCATGGGCGATTTATATGGCTGCTTCGGGAATGGGAGTAACGTGTATCGGCCTGCTGATTTTGTATATCATTTGCCTGTTATTTAAGCAGATCATGCAGCCGAAGATGCTTGGAGATCGTTTAGAAATGAATTCTCTATTTACATTAGTTTTAATGTATGCCGGTTTAAAATTGAATGGTATTCCGGGCTTTATTTTAGCATTGATATATGGAATCTTTTTTACCAATTTGTATAAACGGGGAGCATTTGATTCGATGATCAATCGATTTAAATATCGCTTTACTATGCTCCATGACCTCGATAAAAAGAACAGATAAGGAAATAGAACAGATAAGGAGAATTATGAGTTACGCAGATACAATATTTATCAATATGTGTAAAGATATTATAGAACACGGATGCAGTACTGAAGGGGAAAAGGTCCGTCCGAAATGGGAAGACGGAACTTCCGCATATACCATCAAGCAATTTGGTGTTGTGAACCGTTATGATTTAAGCAAAGAATTTCCTGCGCTGACCTTACGAAAGACTTATATCAAGTCTGCGATCGATGAAATGTTATGGATCTGGCAAAAAAAATCAAACAATGTCCATGATCTTCGAAGCCATATCTGGGATGAATGGGCGGATGAAGATGGCTCGATCGGGAAGGCATACGGCTATCAACTTGGAATCAAACATCAGTATAAAGAAGGTATGATGGATCAGGTAGACCGCGTCTTATATGATCTGAAACATAATCCGTACAGCCGGAGGATCATGACGAATATTTATGTTCACGAAGATCTGCATGAGATGAATTTATATCCTTGTGCATATAGTATGACATTTAATGTTACGAAAAAACAGGGACATGAAAAGCTAACATTAAACGCTATTTTAAATCAACGTTCGCAGGATATTCTTGCAGCTAATAACTGGAATGTTGTGCAGTATTCGGTCTTATTAATGATGATTGCGCAAGTATGCGATATGGAGGCTGGAGAACTGGTTCATGTGATCGCGGATGCGCATATTTATGACAGACATATCCCGATCATAAAAGAATTGATCTCCCGTCCGACTTATCCGGCACCAAAGTTTTGGATGAATCCGGAAATTAAAGATTTTTATGCATTTACTCTTGATGATTTTAAAGTGGATAATTATGAGACCGGACCTCAGATACAAAATATTCCAATTGCGATATAACAGGAGGAGAAAATGAAGTTAATTGTCAACGCAGATAAAAACTGGGGAATTGGTAAAGGAAATGAACTGCTTGTACATATTCCGAGTGATATGAAGTTTTTCAGGGAAACGACGACAGGACATATCATTGTTATGGGAAGAAAGACATTGGAAAGCTTTCCAAATCAAATGCCGCTTCCCAAACGGACAAATATTGTGCTAACGACAAACAAAGATTATAATGCACACGGAGCTATTGTTGTCGGAAGTAAAGAAGAATTGCTGAGCGAGTTGAAAGAGTATCATAGTGATGAGATTTATATTATCGGTGGTGAAAGTATTTATAATATGATGCTTCCGTACTGTGATGAAGCTTATGTCACAAAATTGGACTATGCATATGATGCCGATACTTTTTTTCCGAATCTCGATGAGATGGAAGATTGGTATCTTGCCGAGGAAAGTGATGAGCAGACTTTTTTTGATATTGAATATACGTTTCGTATATATAAAAGAAGAAAATAGTATAAGGGCAGGGAGTTGATTTTAACAGGTCTCCCTGCCATATGTTTATACTTTTTTGTATATTTCAGATTGTTTTGTTCTATTGCAGCTCAGCAATTCTGCTTACAGCAACATAAATCTCACTGATTTTATACCAGGTTGGATAGTCTACGACTCCGGTTGTCGGAAGTCCGAAAACGCTTTGGAACTGCCTTACGGCTGCAGCGGTATTTTGCCCGTATTTGCCGTCAGCAGCGATTACGGGGATGGAAGGATATGCTTTGGCGATTCGATTCAGCTGTTCCTGTATCTGTCGTACTTTTTCCCCACTGGAACCGATTGTAAGATCACTGCCCGGCCAGGAAGCCGGAATCCCGGAAATCTGATCAGCAATATCAATATACATATCTTCACCATAATAATGGCGAAGTATTTCGATCGGCGGATATCCCTGATCTCCAAGGTATTTGGATCCCCATTGAGACAACCGGTTTGCAAGGACGTATGTAGTACGCTCAAACCCGCATAAATACTGGGTTTACGGCTGATAGTAATAGATGTCTATCGTGCCTTCTTTTTTATTGTATACAATTTTTTTCACAATGGACCGGATCGCACGCTGTTTATCTGCCATGGAAAAATCATTGCTGATCAAAATATCATAAATATCATGGATTTTTTCCGTCAGCGGAGTCTCACATTTGATTTCCGAAACTTCCATATCCCGGATCCGGTTTTCCAGATCCAGACGTTCTCTTCGTAAAAGTTCTTTATTTTCTTTATATTCCTCCAGCGTATCAATGCCATTTCGGTAGGCCTCTTTGATTCTTGTTTCCTTTAAAGAAATCTGATCAAGCTGCAGCTGCAGCAGTTCGATCGCTTTATGATCGGCAGCAGGTGCCAGTCTTTCAAAGGAAATATCGTGCTGTCCCATGTCTTCTTTTAACATATCGAGGACGATCGGAACGAGTTTTTTCTCGCTGATCTGATGGGAAACGAGGCATTTTCCTTTTAGATATCCATAGCACTGAAAATTCGTGTATTCACGGCCGTATCGTTTGTCCCGGTGGACAGAGGTGGAAAGGCTCCGGCCGCAATGAGAGCATTTGACAAGACCGGATAACCAGTGGCGGTGTCTGCTGACCGGACGGCCGCCACGCGGGCGGTATTCTTTTTTTATCCGGTCGTTTGCCTTTTCCCATAATTCTTCGGAAACGATCGCATCAAAATCACCTTTTTCAATGATCCATTCATTTTCCGGCCGGATTTCGTGTGTTGTCTGATTGAGGCGGTTCCACCGAGCGAAGCCTTTGTACATGGGATTCTGTATAATATACTGGATCGTTCGAGCTTCGAATGAGGATCCTTTTTTTGTTCGATAGCCGAGGCTGTTCATGAATTTTGCAATTTCATAAAAGCCCATGGGAGTACCGGCGTATTTTTGGAAGATCATCTGCACGATCTTCGCTTGATCAGGAACGATCACGGGCGGAGATCCTTTGGAAGGAATCTCATATCCAAGGGGAGGGGAAGCCTGGAAGCCTCCGCGGAGTGCTTTTTCCGTCATACCCCTTGTCACGTCCTCTGCAAGCCGGATGGAATAAAACTCATCCATCCATTCGATGATCCGCTCGATCAATCCGCCGAACATATCCGAAGTGGTCGGCTCTGTGATGCTGACTACTTCAACGTTGCATTGTTTGCGCAGAAGGCTTTTATAGACGATCGATTCTTCCTGATTTCTTGCAAAGCGGGAAAATTTCCAGATCAAGATTACGTCAAATGGGCTGTGCGGCGTTGTCTTAGCGAGTTCGATCATGCGCATAAATGCCGGTCGCTTTTCGGCCTTTCGTCCGGAAATGCCGCTGTCAACAAAGATATAATCATTCGATATGACCATGCTGTGAGACTTTGCGTAATCGATGATCAGCCGCCTTTGTGCGTCCGGAGACAATTCTTCCTGATAGTGAGTGGATACTCTGATATATGCAGCAGCAGTTTTCATAAATATCATCTCCCTGTTTATCTTTATTAAATTTGAGTATAAAAAATACACCTATTGCCAAGGTGCTGTGGAAAATGATATAATCTAAGTGTTCAGTTCAGGATTATATCAGGCAGCACCTGGTAATAGTTCTATGAAAGCAGTCCTGGAAACAGGACTGTTTTTGTATAAATTAAAAGACACCCGAGTATTATAAAAATACACGAGTGCCTTTCAACCGTAATCGGTACGGTTTTCTCTGTACTATTATAATACCATAGAAAAAATATTATTACAAGAAATAAAAAAAGTTTGTGATAGGAATGATTAAAATTTATCAAATTTGTTATATTCTATATCACCTTTTTCTAAAGAAACCAGTGTATCTAAATCTTCTAACTGTGCAATTCCCATTTGACCGCGGATGTTGTCAAATGCTGCTGGATCGATGACACCTTTTATTTGAAAAATCAAGCCAAAATCTGATTATCCCTTGAAAACACTGTATCCACGGGCATTTCAGACAGGTCAAAACCATCTCATTTACTACGATTTTACTACTGTTGAGTGAGCCTTGACACGCTGAAAGACCACGA
>DVKZ01000036.1 GCA_018715775.1 Candidatus Fimousia stercorigallinarum
ATTTTGTGATTATGGCTTTTGTTGTCTTTTTATTTGTAAAAGTGATTTCCAAGCTGACCCCTAAATCGGAAACAACAAACGAAGTTACGACAAAAATCTGTCCATACTGCAAAAGCGAAATTGCAATTGATGCAATCAAATGCCCGCATTGTACTTCCGAGCTGACAGAATAATTTATAAAAATAAAGGAGAGAAGCAATGTTAAAAGCTGTATTTTTTGATATCGACGGCACGCTGACCAGTCTGAAAACCAAAAAAATTCCGGAAAGTACTTATGAAGCTCTGCGCCAGCTTCAACAAAGGGGGATTAAAATCTTTATTGCCACCGGAAGGCACATGATCGATGTTGATCAGACACCAGTGAAAGGACTTCCGTTTGATGGATACGTTACGCTGAACGGCCAGATCTGCCTGGACAAAGACCGAAAAAGCTTTTATCATCTTCCTTTAGATGAAGAAGATGTGCACCATATGGTCCAATTATTTGAAAAAAAAGAATTTCAGATGCTGATTGCTGAAATGGATCGAAAATATATCAATTATCTGACCGAAAATGAAGGGGAACTTGGATTTCCTAAATCAGAGATCGGTATTTATTCCGGAAATAAAGTATATCAATTTATGCTTAGAAGCAATCGAGAGAAAACAAAAGAGATCGTTGCCGATCTGAAAAACAGTAGAGCTGCATACTGGCCGCCCGACGGAACGGATATCATACCGGCTGCCGGCGGTAAAATGAATGGAATCAAGAAGACGCTGGAACATTACGGTATCCGGCGGGAAGAGATGATGGCTTTTGGCGATGGAGATAATGATAAAGAAATGCTTGCATTTGCCCACATCGGGGTAGCGATGGGAGATGCAGATGAAGAGATCAAACAATATGCCGATTATGTTACCGTAAGTGTCGATGAGGACGGAGTTTTAAAAGCACTCCAACACCTTCATGTCTTGTAAGAAAATTCTGATAACTATTTAAAATCTTCAAGGAAATCATTATATTTTCTATAAAAACCAAAATATTCCGAATATTTATATTTTTTTAAAAAACTTATTGACAATTTCGGGATATGTTGTATAATAACAGTATAAAGTAAAACAAAAGAAGAAATAAGAAGAACGTAAAGTGAATTAATTTCTTACATGTATTTACTTAAACGGACGACATGAAAAGCTGAAAAAGTCGTTAATCTGCAGAATAGGAGGTTATACAGTGAAGCTTTTGATCATTCAGAGATAAGGGCTATTCGATAGGAGAAATGTCGAATAGCCCTTTTTCATGCATATATTATCTCACTGTATCATTTTTGTAATAGAAATGTAACTATTTCTATGCTGATTTTCCATAGACTTTGCTAATAATTTGGTGTAAAATGTAGAACAAAATCAAATTAATTAGAAGGAGCTGAAATAGATTATGGAAAATGAAGCTGGAACAAATAAGAAGACCCCATCCTCCAAGGCAATAAAAATAGGAGTGATTGTTGTGATCGCGGTGATCGCAATATACATAGTAGGAGCAGTTTTCTTTCATAACCGGTATTTATTTGGAACAAAAATCGGCGATAAAAATATTGGGGGCAAGACGATTCCACAGGTAGAAGCAATGTTAGAAGAAGACAGAAAAAATTATGATCTGACGCTGACAGGCAGGGAATCTTTCGAAGATCATATTGCCGGTGAAGAGATCGATCTGAAAATTACGCTTGGAGAATCTCTTCAGAAGGGACTGGAAGATCAGAATGCATTTCTCTGGTTTATCGGTGCGTCAGGGGATACAAAAGATCTGACTGCCGATATTTCTTATGATGAAGAAAAATTAGAAGATGCGATCGATCAACTGTCCTGTTTTGATAAAGACTATATCATTGCACCAGAAAATGCAACTATCGTAGTAAATGATGACGACGAATTTACAATAAAAGAAGAAGTCTACGGGACTACGGTAAAAAAAGATGTATTAACTGAAAAAGTCAAAGACTGTCTGGCTGGCATCAATACTGCACTGGATCTGGATGCCGAACAATGCTACGAAGATCCGACACTGCTCAAGGATGATGAACGCCTGCAGCAGGGAATCGAAGATGCGAATGCTCTTTGTGATGTTACTATTACTTATGATTTTGATTATACAACAGAAACCGTCGATACATCCATGATCAAAAAATGGATCAAATTTGATGAAGAAGGCAATCCTTCTCTGAGTTATCGGAGAGTCTTAAATTATATCGAAGATCTGGCGGATAAGTATGATACATATGCTTCTGTGCGGACAATTAAAGATGCCTCCGGCAATGAACATACGGTTTATTATGGATCATATGGATGGAAGATCAGTCAGACAAAAGAAGCAAAAAAACTGATCCGTGTTATCAAAGCCGGAAAAGATGTGACAAGGGAGCCGATTTATTTATATAAAGCAGTCTGCCGTAAAGAAGGCAATATTGACTGGGATGATACTTATGTATGTGTTGATATTACCAATCAGTATATGAGTTTTATTAAAGACGGAAAAGCAGTGTTATCCTCATCAATCGTGACCGGAGATCCGACACAAGGTCATTCGACGCCAACCGGAGCTTACCAGGTAATGTATAAAGAACGGGATGTTACGTTAGAGGGACAGGGATATTCATCACCGGTAAGTTACTTTATTCCGTTTACTACAAATGTCGGATTTCACGATGCAACATGGAGATCCAGTTTTGGAGGAAGCATTTACCGTGGCAATGGTTCTCACGGATGTGTTAACATGCCTGCAGGCAATGCAGCAGCATTATATCAGATTATTGAAACAGGTACTCCGGTATTTGTATATCAATAGAAAAACAAACAAAACAAACGAAAAACGAAGCTCAGAATTATCCGAGCTTCGTTTTTCGTATTTCTATCCGATTATCATTTAAAGTAGAGGCTTCTCCGTAGTCCGTCAACTGCTGTGACATCAGGGCATTCACCGTCAGGCCATTGTAGGTCTGCACCGCCTGAAACACACCTTCAGCAACAGCGGTTCCCTGTTTTACTTTTTTTGTTACCTCTGCCAGAAATACAACTTCAGCATGATCGTTATAGGCAGTGACCAGATCGCCATTACTGATATTTCTTTGTAATGCATCGGAAGGATGAATCTTTAAAGTCATCTTTCCCCGTTTTTCTGTCAGCTCTTTTCGTTCCGTAAAAGTTGAATTTAACGTCTGCACATGAGGAGCTGATACTAGATGGATCGGATAGACGCCATGATCCAGTTTCATATAATGCGGGATCCGGTCTTTTTTTCCGAGTGTTTCGTTAATCAATTCGACTTTCCCACTTGGTGTTTTGAAGGTAAGCGGAGATTCAACCGGAAGACAGACACCATATCCTTCCTGATATCTTTGATATTCTTCCTCTGTCCATAGCTGTTTTAATTGCGGGGAATGATCGACGATCGCGTCTGCCAACTGATCACATGACAGTTTCCAGAAGTTTTCCTGAAAGCCCATACGTTCTGCCAGAAGGCGGAAGACATCCCAGTTACTTTTTGCCTGTCCCACCGGTTCGATCACCGGATAACTGCGCTGCAGGATCAGATGTCCATAGGGGGTTGCAAGATCCGCATGCTCGGCAGAAGTATCCGCCGGAAGAACAATGTCCGCATATTTTGCCGTATCTGTCAAAAAACGTTCATGTACCACAGTAAAAAGATCTTCTCTTGCAAGGCCCTTTAATACCTTTGCCTGACCTGGAGCTGTATTTGCCGGATTCATATTATAGACATAAATTGATCTGACAGGCGGTTCTATATCGCAGAGGGCATCTCCCAGCTGATTCATATTAATTGTTCTTGTATGCGGCTGTTTCCATTCCGGTTTTGAAGCGTAATCCCTGTTTAAGGCATATCCGGTAGATAGTTCACCGATAATACCTCCTTTCGAATCGCCTAAAGCTCCTGTCAAAGCTTGCAAGGCGATGATACAACGGACATTCATAGCACCATTTCTATGACGTGAAAGACCGGAACCGATCAAGATCGAAGGATGGGAAGCCTGGGAAAGCATCTGTGCCAGATGTTTCATCTGTTCCGGATTGATTCCACAATCTTCAGAGAATTCTTCTGCGGCTTCATCTGTTAATGTGTCCAGAAACTCTTCCCATCCATAAACATGAGATTTCATGAAATCAAGATTCAGCCATTGATGTTTTTTCATATAATATGCTATTCCCAAAGCCAATGCCCCATCCATTCCCGGTCGTACCAGAAAGATCTCGTCTGCAGTCTTAGAAACCGGTGTTTCATATGTTTCGATCAAAATGATTTTCGCTCCATTTTTCTTTGCCTGTATAATGTTTTGATAAGCATGAATATAAGTGGCAGCAGCATTGCATCCCCAGATTATGATCAGATCACTCTGCTCCATGATCGATGGATCTTTTCCCTGCGTATCCCCTAAAATCTGTTTATAACCGACTCCCTTTGCTTTTGAGCAGATTGTCCGTTCCAGATTGGAGGCACCAAGTTTATAAAAAAAGGCTTCTCCGGATTTGTTCTGGATCGTATGTTCATTTCCGCCGTAAGAATAGGGAAGAATGGCTTCCGCTCCGTATTGGTCTATGATTTCTTTCCATTTATTGGAGATGATCGTTAAAGCATTTTCCCAGCTGATTTCTTCAAATCTTCCCTCCCCCTTTTTCCCGATCCGTTTTAACGGCGTCAAGATACGATTCGGATGATGAATGGTTTTTTCATAGTGATTCATTTTTCTGCAGACAAACCCTTTTGCAGAAGGATGTTTTGGATCTCCTTTTACCCGAAATACGGTTTTACCGTCTGTTTCCATGATCAATCCGCATTCGTCCGGACAATCATAAGGACATACGCTGCGTTTCCAATATGTTTTCATTTATAAATAATCCTTTCTTTCACCATTTGTTTATATTTCGTTTATATGTAAAAAATATAATAACACTATTTGCAGAAAGCGTCAAAAATGATATGATAGTTTCGTCGGAAAGAATGAAAGGATGGAGGAAGGATATATGAACACCATTGTTGCCACAGATAGTGCGAGCGGTATCACACAGGAAGAGGCCACGCGCCTGAATATTCCTATTTTACCTGTTCCATTTATTATAAATGACAAAGAATATATGCAAAATGTCAATATGACAACAGAGACTTTTTATGAAAGGTTAACGGATGATCAGGCAGCCGTATCAACATCGCAGCCTCTATACGGATCCTATGTAGAATTTTGGGATAAGCTGTTAGAAGAATACGATGCTGTGATCTATATTCCGCTTTCCAGCGGATTAAGCGGTTCCTGTCAAACGTCTATGATGCTTGCCGAAGAAGAATATAAAGGAAAGGTCTACGTTCTTGATCTGCAGCGCATTTCTGTCAGCCAGAGACAGGCTGTGTTAGATGCACAAACATTGATCAAACGTGGAAAAACACCGGATGAGATCTGCCGGATTTTAACGGATATGAAACTGGACTGCGATATTTATATTATGCTGGATACGTTAAAATATCTTGTAAAAGGGGGGCGTCTGACGCCTGCTGCCGCTTTGATCGGTAATGCCCTGAACTTAAAACCGATCTTACAGATTCATGGAGAAAAACTGGATGCTTTTTCAAAATGCCGCGGAAATAAAAAAGCAACCAAAATTATGCTCAATGCTTTGCGTGATAATCTGGATGGAAAATATCGGCAATATGCGGAAGCCGGAGAAGTTTACTTACAGATCGCGCATACGAACTGCCCGGAT
>DVKZ01000037.1 GCA_018715775.1 Candidatus Fimousia stercorigallinarum
TACTTTTCTCGCCCTTCTTCCATCCGGGATAAAATCGAATACAACTGGATAATACTTTCTTTTCGAAAAACTTCCTCATCATAATCTATATCAGTATCGCAAATGATATCTAGCAGATTGATCTCATTTCCTTCTTTATCGCTTCCGATCGGCTCATACATCGATACATCTTTGGCAGTCTTTTTTTTTAAGCGCAGCGTCATGAGAATTTCATTTTCAATGCACTTGGAGGCATACGTGACAAGCCGGTTACTCGATTCCATTTTAAATGTATTGATTGCTTTAATCAGCCCGATCGTTCCAACGGAGATTAAATCTTCGGTTTCCTTTTCATAATTATGATATTTCTTAACAATATGTGCGATCAGACGCATATTGTGCAGCACAAGATAATTCCGTGCCTCCATATCCCCCTGCAGTGCTTTTGATAAATATCTGCGTTCTTCTTCCTGTGACAATGGTTGGCGAAATGCACGCAAAAAAAGCACCTCTCAGTCCTTTTATACATTTTATGCAAAAAAGGCTAAAATGGTGCTTTTCCCTATCCTTCTTTTCTTCGTAAAAGATATCCGGTCGGTATCGCTCTTCCAAAATCAACAAAGATTTTCTGTTTCGGGTGCGGAGCACTTTCCATAAAAACTCCGTCTTCATCTTCGATCGATCTCACCGTTACTGTTTCATTTTCTCCTGTCGGAACCATAATTTCAATTGTCTCTCCAATGCTGAATTTGTTTCTCTGCTCTAACTCTACCATACCTTTGTCATTCATACCCTGTACGATCCCAATATACGTATACTCCTTTTCATACGTATTGCTCGTATAAATCTGTGAATTTTCATCTGTTTTTCCGAAATAGAATCCTGTCGTAAACTGACGGTAGGTGCATTTGGAAATTTCACTATGATAATAATCCATATTTTCACGATAATGTTCTTCGGATATCGCAAAATCATCCAGTGCTTTTCGATAGGTTCTCGCAACCGTTGCCACATACAGCGCTGTTTTCATGCGTCCTTCAATTTTCAGACTGTCAATCCCGGCATCGATCAATTCCGGTATGTGTTCTACCATACAAAGATCTTTCGAATTAAAAATATACGTTCCCCGTTCATTTTCATAAACAGGCAGATATTCTCCCGGCCGGCTCTCTTCCATTACAGCATACTTCCAACGGCACGGATGGGTGCATGCACCGTGATTTGCATCTCTGCCGGTAAAATAATTGCTGAGCAGGCATCGTCCGGAATGGGAAATACACATCGCTCCGTGAACAAATGCTTCAATTTCAAGTTCATCCGGTATGTTGTTTCGTATTTCTTTTAATTCCGCCAGAGATAACTCACGGGCTGCAACAACACGGGTCGCACCTTGAGCATGCCAAAACTGATAAGTCATATAATTTGTGCTGTTTGCCTGTGTACTGATATGGATTTCGATTTCAGGTACTTCTTCTTTTGCGATCATAAAAACGCCGGGATCCGATATGATCAGCGCATCCGGCCCGATTTCTTTGAGTTCTTTGAAATACTCTCTGACACCATCCAGGTCATAGTTATGTGCAACGATATTAGCTGTCACATATACTTTTTTTCCGTGTTCGTGCGCAAAAGCAATTCCTGCTTTCATATCTTCCATGGAAAAATTTTTCGCTTTTGCACGAAGTCCATACATCTCCCCGCCGATATATACTGCATCTGCTCCATAAATCACCGCAGTCTTTAATACTTCCAGGCTGCTCGCCGGAATTAATAATTCTGTCTTTCTCATAATATCTCCTGTCAAAAACGAATCCTGCGATCAGACGATCCGGACACTGATCGTGACTCCATCTCCGATTGGCAGGACAACCGTTTCAAATTCTTTTCTATGTGTAATTTCATACAAATATTCTCTCATCCGCTTATGGATCGTCCTGTTTCGACGTTCAATCGCAAAACGGGATTTTACAACATCTCCATCCTGAAGAACATTATCGGATATCAAAACACCTCCAACCGGCATTAACCGCAGCAATTCTTCCAAAAAATGAATATACTGGCCTTTCGAAGCATCTACAAAGATCATATCATAACTTCCATCTAATTTCTGCAGGATTTCCATCGCATCCCCTTCTAAAAGGGTAATGCACCCCTCTTTTTTACAGGCAGCAAAATTTTCTTTCGCCTTTAAGATTCTTTTTTCATTGCGTTCAATCGTTGTGATCCTTCCGCCCTCCGGCTGATACTGGTTCATGTACAGAGCCGAATATCCAACTGCTGTTCCTACTTCCAAGATATGTTTGGGCTGCTTCATTAAAACCAGGATTTTTAATAACTCTTTTGTCTCTTTTCTTACAATCGGCACATAATGCTCTCTGGCATCTTTTTCGATCTGCATCAGCTTCTTTTCGTCATCTTTTGCCAGAGAATGAATATATGCCACAATTCTGTCATCTACTATCATATTCTCTTCCTGTAAACTGTTCCAGCAGATCATCGATTCCCATACCGGAAGAAACATGGTAAGTTCCCGGGCATAATTCATAATTCTGATACTCAGAGCAATAATACCGTATGACAAGAGCATA
>DVKZ01000038.1 GCA_018715775.1 Candidatus Fimousia stercorigallinarum
CTCGCCTTCCTCAGCAAAACAGTAACGGCAGGCAAGATTACAATCATGCGCAATATGCAGGCAAAGAGCTTTTACGACGGTAGAACGCTGTTTTACATCAAAAATGTAAGATTCATACTGATCTTCTGTAAACAGCATTCCTTCCTCGGCAAGTTCTTTTACTTCCTGAAATGCTTCACGAATATCTTTTTCTGAATAACGGTCAGAAAGATTCTTTACGATTTCTTCTTCCGTATGATCTTCATATAAAGCAATGACATCATAGCTCAGATCATCTACAACATGAACGGATCCGCTGCACACATCCAATACCATATTGTATCCATTATTCTTATACTGATGTACCATGTTACATTCTCCTCTTTCACAAGAAAACCTGCCATTGGCAGGTTCTCTTTATCTTTCTCTTATTTGTTTTCGCAGCTCTGATTTCCTACTGTACAGGATGTCTTACAAGCTGACTGGCATGATGTCTGGCATTCACCGCATCCGCCTTTTTTCATCGTATCTTTTAATGTTTTTGTTGTTAATGTTTTAATACGTTTCATGAACTAACGCCTCCTCACTGTATTTCTTATGCGCTGACGCACAGTTTCCCACTTTCTCTTAATTATGTAACATAATAGAAAAGAAAACGGATAAAGCTTATTGTATTATATCATATTCTTTTTCCATTTTAAAGATTTTTTTAACTTAATATTCCCCCTAATATGCCACCCCCGATGCACATACCGGCGATCGTAACAAAATTCCCGGAGAAAACCGGTTCTCCGGGATAGAGCAAAAGGGATGCTATACATATAACTGCGATATAGGCAATTCCAAACGCAATTCCAAACAGCAGCCTTCTTGTTTGTACTTTTCTTCCTATGTAAAACCCGCCGATCACCGTTGATACAATATACGTAATGATAATCCCAATTCGAATTGCTTTTTCACCCCATTCCAGTTTATACATCAAGAATGAGAAAATCAACAATACGATTCCCGTTATCAAGTACGCTAAAAATAACCCCTGCAATATTCGAACTGCTTTCCTCATCATCAAATCCTCCTTTATATACCTATATGAAGTTTTATTGGATTTCATGCATAAGTTGTGTTAGACTTAAATCATTCTAGGAGAATGAGGTATATCACATGAGTTTTATTGACCTACACGTACATTCAACGGCTTCTGACGGTACCCTTACTCCATCTGAAGTCGTACATGAAGCGAAAAAACAGCAACTGTCCGCAATGGCACTGACCGATCACGATACTGTTGCCGGCGTCAGAGAAGCTCTTCTTGCCGGGGAAAAAGAGCAGATCCGGGTAATCCCGGGAATCGAACTCACCTGTCATTTTCTCGGAAAAGAAATCCATATGCTCGGATTCTTTTTAGACTATGAGGATAAAACATTTTTAAACCGCCTGGAGCATTTACGAGAAATCCGTGCCGGACGAAACAATCGCATGCTGGAAGCATTTCAGCGTGACGGTTTTCCGATCACAATGGAAAAACTGATGCACGGCAATCCAGACACCGTGATCACACGGGCACATTTTGCAAGAGTACTTGTGGAAGAAGGCATTGTTCCTTCTAAAGATGCCGCTTTTCAAAAATATCTTGGCGAGGGGAAAAAATACTATATTCCACGATCCAAGATCCGGCCGGAAGATGCAATCCGCTATATCCGGGAAGCCGGAGGTGTTGCCGTACTGGCCCACCCATATGAATACCATCTGTCGAATGCACAGCTGATCTCACTGATCGAGAATCTGAAGGAAATGGGCTTGAGCGGAATCGAATGTTATCATTCCAACAATTATGCACAGCAAAGTGCTTTTCTTCGGGAATTGACGCGCAAATATAATCTTGCCGCCACTGGCGGTTCGGATTTCCACGGTATGAATAAACCGGATATTCAGATTGGTATCGGACACGGCGGTTTAAAAATTCATGAAAGTCTGCTGGAGGAACTGGAACGCTTCATATAAATAAGACGTAAATAAGATGAAAAAATCCTGCAAGATACCGGGTTACCATCCCGGATCTGCAGGATTTTTTGATCATCCTATTCCTCTGTGTCTGGTTGATCGACTTCTTCAATACAATTAATGTCCATCGGAATTCTGCAATGTCTGTCATTACCGAATTCTACAATAACAACATCATTTTCAATTCCTAAAACAACACCATAAAAACCATTTGTTGTTTTGATGCTGTCTCCGACTTTTAATGCTTCGCGCATTGCTCTCTGTTTTTCTTCATATTTTTTCTGTGGTCTGATTGACATAAAATACATAACCACAAAAAATACGACAAGAATCAGAATCATTTGAATAATTTGTGCAGTTGCTCCCATAATATTCCTCCGTTTAATTTATCTTTTTTTCTGATCATTTATCAGGAATCCCTCGAGTTTCCTCTTCTTGTATTCCTTATAACGGCCTTCCTCAATGGCAAGGCGGATTTCCTCCATCATTGTATTATAAAAATATAAATTATGCAAGACACAAAGTCTCATGCCGAGCATTTCCTTTGCTTTTAACAGATGTCTGATGTAAGCTCTGCTGTAGCTTCGGCAGGCCGGGCACTGACAGCCTTCCTGAATCGGCCTTGGATCCAATTCATACTTTTTATTAAAAAGATTCAATTTTCCTTCATTTGTATAAACATGTCCATGGCGTCCGTTCCGGGTTGGATACACACAGTCAAAAAAATCAACTCCACGGTCAACAGCCTCTAAAATATTCACCGGCGTTCCAACTCCCATCAAATAAGTCGGCTTGTTTTCCGGTAAATACGGAACTGTTTCCTCAATGATCCGATACATCTCTTCATGACTTTCTCCAACGGCAAGTCCACCGAGAGCATACCCATCCAGGTTCATATCGCTGATCGTTTTCGCATGCTGGATACGGATATCTTCAAAAGTGCCGCCCTGATTAATTCCAAATAGAAGCTGATGGGGATTGATCGTATCTTCCAGCGCGTTCAGGCGCGCCATTTCCTTTTTACATCGTTCCAACCAACGAGTTGTCCGGTCAACGGAATCCTGCATATATTTTCTTGTTGCCGGATGCGGCGGGCATTCATCAAATGCCATTGCGATCGTCGAACCAAGGTTCGACTGGATCTGCATACTTTCTTCCGGCCCCATAAAAATCTTATGTCCATCAATATGTGATTGAAAATATACACCTTCTTCTTTTATCTTGCGCAGACCGGAAAGAGAAAACACCTGAAAACCGCCGGAATCCGTTAAGATCGGTCTGTCCCAGACCATAAACTTATGAAGCCCGCCAAACTCTTTGATCAGCTTGTCTCCCGTCCGCACATGCAGATGGTACGTGTTGGACAATTGCACCTGAGTCCGGATTTCTTTTAAATCATCCGTACTGACAGCACCTTTGATCGCTGCCGCTGTACCAACATTCATAAATACGGGCGTTTCAATCACGCCGTGTACCGTTTTCAAACGTCCTCTTTTTGCTCTTCCGTCTTTTATTATTAACTCATACATATTACTTCTACCTATTACCGATCATAAAATTCACAGATGCGATCTAATCTTGCAGTCATATTTACAAGCAGTGCATCTAAAATTGTAATGGCAGCCATTGCCTCAACAACAACTACTGCACGTGGTACGATGATCGGATCATGCCGTCCGAGAATCTCAATCTCTACTTCTTCTCCGGATGTATTTACTGTATGCTGCATCTGTGCGATCGATGGAGTCGGTTTAAACGCCGTTCGGAAAATAATTTCGCTTCCATCCGACATTCCCCCTAATGTTCCTCCGGAATGGTTGGTCCGTTTAAAAACCCTGCCTTCCTCATTCACATAGAAATCATCATTGTTCACCGCTCCATTGGATACAGCTGCGGCAAATCCATCGCCAATCTCAAATCCCTTTACAGCTCCAATCGAAAGCATCGCTTTACCGAGATTCGCGCTGATCTTTTCAAATACCGGATCGCCGATCCCTGCCGGAACACCATTGATCCTGCATTCTACGATTCCGCCGATTGAATTTTTCTCGGCGATCATCTGCTGCGCATACTGCGCAACTTTCTCCGCCGCTTTTGCATCCGGCATATAAAACGCGTTCTTCATAATCTCCTCTTTATCAAAGACATTCCTGTCAATGGAAATCCCGCCGATTTCCTTTGCATAGGTCGTAAATTCGATTCCGAGCTGAGAAAGAATCTTCGCTGCCACTGCTCCTGCAGCAACCCGTCCGACCGTTTCACGCCCCGAGGATCGGCCGCCGCCCCGATAATCACGGAATCCGTATTTCTGATCAAATGTATAATCCGCATGTCCCGGGCGATAACAATCTTTGATCTTGCCATAGTCCTTTGAACGCTGATTACTGTTTCGAACCATCAAAGAAATCGGCGTTCCGGTCGTCCTGCCTTCAAAGACTCCGGATAAGATTTCAACCAGATCACTTTCTTTTCGCGGCGATACGAACTTCGACTGTCCTGGCTTTCTACGATTCAGATAACCCTGAATATCATCTTCGCAAAGTTCCAGACCTGCCGGTACGCCGTCAAGGATCACTCCGACCCCTTTCCCGTGAGTTTCTCCCCATGTGGTAATTCGAAAAATAGTTCCTATACTAGATCCTGCCATACGAAAACTCCTATAACTGAATTCCGGATAACAAATCCGCAAGGCTTGTAGATGCTTCCCCTTCTGCCTTATACTCTTTTACATCTGGTTCTACTTCCTCTCCTTCTAATAATCCTTTCATAGAAAGGCTGATCTTGCCGTCTTTTACATTCAGAATGCGTACTTTTACTTTCTGACCGACAGACACAACTTCTGCAGCAGATTTGATCCTTCTTTCACTGAACTGAGAAATATGAACTAATCCACTGATATGATCACCTAAATCTACAAAAGCTCCGTACTTCTGGATACTTTCAACTTTACCGTCTACAATGCTTCCCGGTTTGAATGCTTCGATCTTTGCCTGACGTTCTGCTTCTGCCTTCATCTTTTCTACTTCACGCACTGATAAGATCAATCTTTTTTCTTCTTCTGACACTTCAATAATCTTTGCCTGAACCATCTTGTGTAAATATGGATTTGTATCTTCTACATATTTTGTTGAAAGCTGAGAAATCGGAATAAATCCACGGATTCCTTCTACATAAACGATTACTCCTGCATTTACGATTCCTTCTACTTTTAAGTCAAGAACCGTTCCTTCTTCATAAATTGCTTCTACTTTTTCCCATGTTTCCTGCATATTCATTTCTGACATTTTTATACACTCCTATTCTTTTGGTTTTTCAATCAAACAACGATAATGCAGTCTCTGACCGCTCTCGTAAACTTTATTATATCATGATTTTTCTCCAAAAGCCATATAACGATGAATAAAACAGCAAATACTAACAGGAGAAATCGAATTTTCTTTCCAATTACTTCTAATAAATGAAGGATTTGTAATTTTATCCGATGTATTTTGATTTTTTTTAAAAGCCACTCCGGGTTTCCCTGTCGTTTCGGTACCTCTTTTCTGATACACGGTGCAATAACACCGAAAAACAATCCATCGAGCTTCCAGGCATTGATCTGCCAAACAATCTGTGCAATGCTGTAAATATCACTTTTCCTATCCGGTATTCCTTGAAAAATCTCCGGTGCCGCATAAGGTCTCGTTCCTTTACAGATTTTCTTTACACCCGCTCTGGAAACGGAATCAAAGTCAATAAATGTAATCTGACGGTCCCGGTTCACGATAATATTGGATGGTTTCAGATCGCAAAATACGAGATCCGGATAGATACGCCTGATTCGAATCAGCTCTATGATCACATTTTCTACAATCTCAAATAATCTTTTGTTTTCTGCAGGCTGCTCTGCAATGAGTTCTTCTAAAGTCTTTCCATACACATATTCCATCATAAGGATCCAGCAGCCTTTTTCCTTCCGAATCCCATAAAACTTTGGCACTGAAAATCCCTGCAGTTTTCTAAGCCAGACAGATTCCCATACAAGCGGATATCGACTCCTCTTTTCTACGACAAAATCATTTTTTTCTTTGCTCCAGATCCGGTAAACTTTCGAACTGCCTCCTTCTCCGATCAGTTTTCCGTTCATTGGATCTGAATTCTCACGCCGGTCAGGTTATCCGGCTCTCTCCGTTTAATTGCCTGTCTCTTCATCCGCCGAAGATTTCCATATTTGCAAAAATTCATAATCTCCCGTCGATCGAAGGACCGATAAGCACCATCCGTCAGTAAGAGCACCTCCATCGGAACATCCACCTTTCCAAAGTACTGATCGATCCGGAGCTTTTTCTGACTTCCTACACTTTGCCATAAAATATGGGTATCTTCTGAATCTATCCGCTCTTTTTTCAAAGAAGCAGCCGTATGATCTTTTGTGCGGTACATTCCCTTTTTCTTGTGCCAATACACTCTGCTGTCTCCGACATTGGCGATCAGATAATCCTGTTCGATAATAAGGCAGAGCGCGATCGTTGTGCCCGTCCTCTTTCCATTCTTCTTACTCTCCAGATAAAGTCGATGATTAATCTTATTCAGGATCACATTCAGCTGGCTCCCGATCTGTTCCATGCTAAACTGATATTCCAGATACTGTGGCAATTCCGACCAAAAACTTCCTACCATACAGTCAATCGTGATCCTGCTGGCTGCCTCGCCACAGGACGCTCCTCCAACCCCGTCACAGACCATTCCGAGCACGACCGTCTTTTCCTTAATCACCTGCTTTTTTACCCAATATGCGTCCTGATTCTTCCGCCCCGAACAACCTGCATCCATCATATGTTCCAATCTGATCTTCATCTGATCCCCTCCACTCTCTCTAGCATCATCCAACTCCCCGGATACTAAATACCAAAACAATTCCGTATCCTACCAGCAAAAACGGAGCAAACGGCAGCGTTGTTTTTTTCGAATAACCAAATCCCAACAAAACAAGAGAATATAGAACAAAAACGAAAAAAGTAACCATCAGGCTTTTGAACATCCGTCGCCTATCCGATAATAAAGTAAATATTCCGAGCAAAAAAACATCCCCGAGACCCATATAACCGTCATCGATCCTCCTGACGAGCAGACAGACAGCAACCACAGAAAATGCCACGATCAAATCACGGATCCAGGCTTCCATTGTCAGATCTTCATAGAAGAAACGGTAGATGGATAGCCCCATCCAACAGAGCAGACCGGTCAGAATGCTGCAAAGCGGTATTCTTCTCTGTCTGATATCATAATAAGCGATCCATAACAATAAACCAAATAAAATCATGTCATTCACCTCCATTTATTTACAATTATATCCTTATTTTTCCATTTGTCAACTATAGAAAAACCCGGACGGATACAGACGAGATATACAATACGATGATTTCTGCTTCATGATATCTCCCATATCCGGCCGGATTCCAGCCACTTAATATTTCATTACTTTAACTTTTTCACAAATTTCGAAATTGAAAATATTTACAAATTTAATCCGGCGATTTCATCCCGGTGGTCTGCCGCAGTCATAGCCGAAACGACGCCTCCCTGACTGCTTCCCAGTAAGAAAATATTATTATCATCCACATATTCCAGTCCCTGCATCATAGCAATCACTGCTTCCAAATCCTTCTGCTCCGTAAAAATTGACATTTCATATTGAGATCCGTCACTTTGACTTCCCGGACTTCCGCCGCAAAAATCAAAACAGTAAACGACATACCCTCTTGCGACCAACGCCTCTGCATAAGAAATACCATAATGATGAGAACCGCCAAAACCATGAGAATAAATCACCGCCAGCATCCTCTCTCCCGCATCCTGAGGAATATAAATCACACCATAGATACGATTATCTTCACGCTGTGCATATAGTTCCTCTGTTTGATAATCGTAAAGCGGCTCATTCGAGACTTTCTCATGTGAAGGTATGGTTCCGGATGTATTCACTGCATTTTCTGATCGCACACATCCATTGAAAAGGAACACACAAACGAACACAATACTCAACAAACGGATAGAAGTACCGTCAAAGAATTGACACAACGGGCGCAGATCAATCGAAAAACATTTTATCTGCATTATAACAGTCTGGATGATTTGCTTGAAGAATTACAATTAGAAATTATCGAACACTTTACACGAAGAGAAGTCTCCTATAGCAATATGAATGACATTAAAGATTTAATCCGTGTCTTTTTCGAACATGCAACCCATATGCCTCTGCTTCATGAGCGTCTGATGTGCAGTGGCAGCTACTATCCGTTTTGGGAGAAGATCAACAAACAGATTATGAAGCACCGAAAAGAAACAAATCGGGGGGCATTTGGCATGGATGAATATTCAGAAAATCTGGTTTTTGCTTATTACGGAGCAAATTCTACTCTTTTATTTCGGCAATGGGTAGCTGATGGTAAGAAGTTATCTTTAGAAGAGTTGATCGATGTTGCTACGAAACTGATCTGTCATGGCATGTCCAGCGTAGTAAATAAGAAATGATAGAAACCATAACATACAAAAAAACCGCTCGTACAAGCGGTTTTTGTAATGCGGGAGATGGGACTTGAACCCACACGTCTACTAGAAACACAAGATCCTTAGTCTTGCCTGTCTGCCAATTCCAGCACTCCCGCAAAACGTGCCCACAGGGATTCGAACCCCGGACACACGGCTTAGAAGGCCGTTGCTCTATCCAACTGAGCTATGAGCACTTATCTTTTGTTTTACTTTCGTTTTGCAACAGTAAGAATATACCACTATAACCCCTATGTTGTCAACCCTTTTTTAAAAAATTTTTTGAAATTATGTAACAGCTCAGCTATGCAAGCGTGTACAACCTGCCTTTTCATTTGCTGTATGGCTAAACTGTTACAAAATTATCATTTGCTGTTAAGAACGGATTTCGAGCAGCTTATCTTTTAATTCAGATTCTAATCTTCTGATCTCAACTTCCGCAGATCTTCGCTGTTCTCTTCCCTGTTCCTGAATCTTCATTACTTCATCCAGCGTTGTGATCAAAGAAGCATTTGTCTGCTTTAATGTTTCCAGATCAACAATGCCTCTTTCTGATTCTTTTGCTATCTCAATTGATGTTGTTTTGAGCGCTTCGGAATTCTTTTTCAACAATTCGTTCGTCAGATCCGTCACATCTCTCTGCGCTTTCGCTGCCTGCATAGAATGTTCCATGCCGAGAGCCAGCACCATCTGGCTTTTCCATAACGGAATCGTATTGACGATCGTCGACTGGATTTTTTCAACCATCACCGTATCGCTGCTCTGCACAAGACGGATCTGAGGTGCTGTCTGGATTGAAATCATCCTCGTTAATTCCAGATCATGCAGTTTTTTATCAAAACGGTTGCAGGCTGATTCCAAGTCCTTTGCCGCCTGCGCATCCTCCGGCAGTCCGCTCTTTTTGGCTTTATCCACCAGCGCTGCCAGTTCTTTATGTTCTACCTCATATAACTTTTTCCTGCCTGCCAGCAAATACATAGATAATTCTTTAAAATAAGTCAGATTCAACTGATACATCTTGTCCATGACCGCGATATCTTTCATCAGCTGCATCTGATGTTTTTCCAATACTTTACAGATTTCATCTACATTACTCTCCACTTTTGCATATTTGGATTTTAGTGCAGTGATCTTATTCGATGTCTTTTTAAAAAATCCAAAAACCTTTTTTTCTTCCGATGCATCAAAGCTTTTAAGTTCTACCGTCAGATTAGTCAATAATTTTCCGACTTCCCCCAAATCTTTCGTCTGGACTTTATCCAGGGCTGATTCCGAAAAATCCGCCATTTTTTTCTGAGTACCGGCACCATACTGAAGGATCATCGATGAATTATTCAGATCAATCTGTTCTGCAAACTGATCGACGATCCGTCTTTCTTCCTCCGACAGAATCTGATCCGTCCACTCTTGAGATTCGTCTTTCTTTTCTTCTGCGATTTCTTTTTTCTCTTCTTCAAATGGAAATAATGTCAGTTCCGGCATTATCTCTTTTTCTTTATTGTCCTGCATAGTTTCCTCCGTTAAAAATCACTTTCCGTCAAGCCGTCCTGAGCCAACATAGACTTTAACACACTAATATCCGACGATACATCCCACGCCTGTTCCTGAAACAGATCATCCAATTTTTTCTTATATGCCTTACATAAAATATCCAGCGATTCTTCGATCTCTTTCTTTGCAGACATGATGTTTTCTCCCTGAACTGCCTGCTTATCTAACTCCTCATACGCTTTTAAAAGTTTAATCGTCGTTGGAAGATAATATTCCATTAATTTCTGTATTTTCTCCGTCCGAACCGGATATGTTTCGATATAATCAAAAATATCATCAACAACTTCTTCAATCCGTGCAATCTTTTCTGAGATTCCTGCGTCCGAAATCGACTTGCTGCACTCACGAATCACATCAACAAAAGAACGTCCTTCTTCAATTAAACTTTCTGCTTCTCTGGAAATTCCCTTTTCCCGTCGTGCTTCTTCTGCCATCTTTTTCTGTTCATTCTGCTTTTTCAACTCCAGATAATCCCGGTACGTGTCATGACTCGTGATCAGACAAGTTTTCTCATCATCCAAATGCCCCTGTAAAAACCAGCCTTTCTGGATCATCTTATAAATATCATTTTGGATATAATCTAATGATTTTCCAGTGATTGATGCGATCTCAGATAAACTGCCATATGTCTTTCCATCCAGACATTGTTTATATCGTTCGAATCTTCGGATCATAGAAAGATTTAAACTCCCTTTAATACCGAGTCCTAAAAAGGCGATGAAAAAAGGAGCCAAAAGGACTGTTGGAAAAAGCAGTCCAAAAGGAACCTGTCCGATCGCAGCCATAAGGATCAATAAAACAAAAACGGCGATCCCAATCCCGCCGCCAAGAAAATAGCCGAAGGCCATATAAACCATGGTTCCTGCTTTCAATCCATTCATTCCGCGGTATAAGGTAAGTTCATCCTTCTTTTGTTTCTTAATCTGATAAGAATTCATCGTATCTGAAACTGTCTTTTCTGCCGTTCTCATGCCAGATTCCACTGCGTCCGTTGCTTTTTCCAGACCACTTTTGATCGTCTTGTTCAGGTAAGAAAAATCTTCCGAATCGATTGCTTTTTGCACGATGCGTTTCATTTCCTCTCCGATGTCTTTAAAATCATTTTGATTCATAAAATGCCTCTTTCTCCATTCCAGTTTCATACACTAACTATATCATAAAGAATCCCTTCGGACAATCTATTTTCCTGACTTTCCAATCAAATCGAGTAGGGGAGATTTTCTCTCCCCTCTCACACCACCGTACATGCCGTTCGGCATACGGCGGTTCAACATAACTT
>DVKZ01000039.1 GCA_018715775.1 Candidatus Fimousia stercorigallinarum
CAACATTATTAGTAGCAATTGGAGCAGGTATTGCAGTATTTACAGGAATCGGAGCAGGAATTGGTATTGGAAAGGCAACAGCTGCATCAGTAGATGCAATCGCAAGACAGCCGGAAGCACAGGGTAAGATCAGCAGTACGTTACTTCTTGGTTGTGCATTAGCAGAGGCAACAGCTATTTATGGTTTCGTAATCGCGTTATTGATCATTTTACTTTTAGGTTAATAGAAAGCAGGGTGACAGGATATGTTGAGTTTAGAGCCTTGGACTCTGTTCTGGACTGTATTTAATGTCCTGGTTCTCTTTATTGCGATGAAGAAGTTTCTTGTAAAACCGGTTATGAATGTGATCGAGGAACGGGAACGAAGAATCCAGATGGAAAAGGATGAGGCAGCAGCAGTAAAAGAAGAAGCTTATGCATTAAAGAAAGAATATGAAGAACATCTGAGTGGAGCAAAACATGAAGCCAGCCGGGTGATTGAAGAAGCAAAGGCTTTTGCAAAAGAAGAGCAGAAACGTATTTATAAGGAAACAAAAGAAGAATCTGCGAGAATGCTTGTTCAGGCCCGAAAGGATATTGAAGATGAAAAAGAACAGGCTCAAAAAGAATTGAAGAAAGAGATTGCAGTCCTTGCGATAGCGGCTGCAAAGAAGATTTTAGAAACAGGTGATCAAAATGACGCAGGAAGCAATTAACAATGGGAAGGTCCTGTTGTCACTGAATTGTTCCAGAGAACATGTAGAAGATCTGCAAAAGATATTAGACTGCACAGATCTGCTGAAGAAAATATTGACCAGCCCTGTTGTATCGAATAAGAAAAAATACAATATAATCGATAAGATTATGAAAAAAACCAAACTTCCGAAATGTCTCATTTCGTTTTTGAAAGTGATGTGTAAGAATGGAATGATCGACCAGATGGATGATATTTTGGAATCCTATTATAGGCAGTGGGATCTGCAACACGATATTTTGAGAGTCAGAGCAGCATTTGCTGAAGATCCTTCAGAAAAAGAAAAAAAGGAAGTTTATTCGTATATTGAAGGAAAGTTTCCAGGTTGGAAATGTGTCTGCCAGTTTGAAGTAGAACCAGAGCTTTTGGGCGGATTTAAACTTCGATATGGAAATATAGAATACGACAGGAGTATTCTAAATCGATTACAATATTTAGAGAATATTATCAGCAGTTAATTGAAAAGAGGTGAAATGTCGTGAGCACAATCAGTGCATCGGATATTATATCAATCATAAAGAGCGAGATCGATGACTGTCAATGGGATGAAAAAGAACGAGAAGTCGGACAGGTCATCGAGATCGGCGATGGAATTGCTACTATATATGGAATTGACCATGCCATGTATGGAGAAATCGTCGTATTTGAAAATGGAATGAAAGGTATGGTTCAGGATATCCGCAAAAATGAAATTGGTGTTATTTTATTTGGTAAGGATACCGGAATTAAAGAAAATACGAAAGTAAAACGTACAAGAAAAAAAGCGGGTATTCCGGTTGGCGACGGCTTTTTAGGAAGAGTTGTCAATGCCTTAGGAGAACCGATTGACGGAAAAGGAGAAATTAAGGCAGATGGATATCGTCCGGTGGAAGAAGAAGCGCCGGGAATTGTTGATCGTCAGTCGGTAGATACTCCATTGGAAACCGGAATTTTGGCGATCGATTCGATGTTTCCAATCGGACGGGGTCAAAGGGAGCTGATCATCGGCGACCGTCAGACCGGTAAAACTTCTATAGCAACGGATACGATCATTCATCAAAAAGGAAAAGATGTGATCTGTATTTATGTAGCGATCGGACAGAAAGCATCAACTGTTGCAAAAATTGTTTCCACGTTGACAAAACATGATGCGATGGATTATTCTATCGTAATGTCCTCGACTGCCAGTGATGCTGCATCTTTGCAGTATATTGCTCCGTATGCGGGAACAGCGCTTGCAGAATATTTTATGTATCAGGGAAAGGATGTTCTGATCGTTTATGATGATCTGAGTAAACATGCGGTTGCATACAGAGCCATTTCTCTGTTGTTAGAGCGTTCACCGGGACGTGAGGCTTATCCTGGAGATGTATTCTATCTTCATTCAAGACTGCTGGAGCGTTCCAGCCGCCTCAGTGATAAACTTGGTGGCGGTTCCATTACGGCACTGCCGATCATTGAAACGCAGGCAGGAGATGTATCTGCTTATATTCCGACCAATGTTATTTCTATCACAGACGGACAGATCTTTCTGGAAAGCAGTTTGTTCTTTGCCGGTACCAGACCGGCGGTTAATGTCGGATTATCAGTATCCCGTGTCGGCGGAGCTGCACAGACAAAGGCGATGAAAAAAGCTGCGGGAAGTATTCGTATCAGTCTTGCACAGTATCGTGAACTGGAAGTATTTACACAGTTTGCATCGGAATTGGATGATGCAACAAAGAAACAGCTGGATCACGGAAGTGCTTTAATGGAATTATTAAAACAGCCGTTAGAAAGCCCGATGGAATTGCATGAGCAGGTTATTACGCTGTATCTTGCAAATCGCGGATATTTTGATTCCGTAGATAAAAAGTCGGTGAAACCGCTGCAAAAACATGTATTGGAATCCTTTGAAGTACAGTATCCTCAAATCTGCCATGATATTGATGAAAAACAGATTTTAACAGATGAAATGATGGAACAGATTGAACATGCAGCAGCTGAGATGAAAGATGATCAGATAAGCTAAAGACAGGAGATCCGGATATGGCAAGTATCAAAGAAATCAGAAGCCGTATGGATAGTATACGTGACACCATGAAGATTACGAATGCCATGTATATGATCTCATCGGCAAAATTAAAAAAAGCAAAAAAAATGCTCGATGATACCGAACCGTATTTTGTCACACTGCAGTCTGAGATGGAAAGAATTTTAAGGCATATTCCGGAATTGAAATCTCCATATTTTGAACAGCGGGAAGTTAAGACGAAAGGGTTTATTGTCGTCACCGCTGATAAGGGGATGGCCGGAGCTTATAATCACAATATATTGAAGCTGACAGAAGAGATGATGGCACAGAGCGATGATTCCCGTTTATATGTTTTGGGAGAGCTTGGAAGACATTATTTTGAACAGAAAAAGGTTAATATCGACGAACAGTTTCACTATACCGTGCAGAATCCGTCATTAAGCCGTGCCAGAAATGTTGCAGAAAAGATCATTGATGATTATCTGGAACACAGAGTAGATGAAGTATGGCTGATCTATACGCGAATGATCAACTCTATGACAGCGGAACCAAGGGCAATCCAGCTTTTACCATTAAAGCGGTCGGATTTTCATTTTGATATCCCTTTGGATGTGCATATTGAAAATTTGATGATGAAGCCTTCTCCGGAAGCTGTTATGCATAAGATTGTTCCCAATTATGTGATCGGTTATATTTACGGAGCACTTGTAGAATCGTTTGCAAGTGAGCAAAATTCAAGACTTTTGGCAATGCAGGCGGCAACAGACAGTGCATCGAAGATGCTGGGTGAATTAGATATGATTTATAATCGGGCAAGACAGGCAGCGATTACACAGGAGATCACAGAGGTGATCGGTGGTGTCAAGGCTCTGAAGAAAAAGAAGAAATAAATGGAGGATATTCATGAAAAAGGGAAAGATTGTTCAGGTATCAGGTCCTGTTGTAGATGTGGAATTTGATGAAACCTATCTTCCGCAGATCAAGGATGCTCTTACCGTTATGAACGGAGATAAAAAATGTGTGATGGAAGTCGCACAACATATCGGAAATAATATTGTCAGATGTATCATGCTTGCCTCCAGTGAAGGTCTTTACCGTGATATGGAAGTAACGGCAACCGGAGCAGGAATTTCAGTTCCGGTCGGCGAAAAGACATTAGGACGATTATTTAATGTTTTAGGTGAAAGTGTAGATGGAGGAGAGCAATTGGATGATGCTCCTCATTGGGTCATTCATCGTGATCCGCCTTCGTTTGAAGAACAGAATCCGGCAGTTGAAATATTAGAAACAGGTATTAAAGTTATCGACTTGCTCGCTCCTTATGCCAAAGGCGGTAAAATCGGTCTGTTTGGCGGTGCCGGAGTTGGTAAGACGGTTCTGATCCAGGAACTGATCCGTAACATTGCAACGGAGCATGGAGGATATTCCATCTTTACCGGTGTTGGCGAACGTTCCCGTGAAGGAAATGACCTCTGGTGTGAAATGAAAGAATCCGGCGTATTAGAAAAAACTGCTCTCGTATTTGGACAGATGAATGAACCGCCGGGAGCCAGAATGAGGGTCGCACAGACAGGACTTACGATGGCAGAGTATTTCCGTGATGAAGAGCATCAGAACGTGCTGCTTTTTATCGATAATATTTTCCGATTTACACAGGCTGGTTCTGAAGTATCCGCATTACTCGGACGTATGCCTTCTGCTGTTGGTTATCAGCCGACGCTGGCGACAGAAATGGGAGAACTTCAGGAAAGAATTGCATCGACAAAGAAAGGTTCTGTTACATCCGTACAGGCGGTTTATGTACCTGCCGATGACTTGACAGACCCTGCACCGGCAACGACATTTGCCCACCTGGACGCAACAACGGTATTATCAAGAAAAATCGTAGAACAGGGTATTTATCCTGCGGTTGATCCGCTGGAATCTTCTTCCCGTATTTTGGAAGCAGATATCGTGGGCGAGGAGCATTATGAAACAGCGCGAAAAGTGCAGGAAATCCTTCAAAAGTATAAAGAATTGCAGGATATCATCGCAATTCTTGGTATGGAAGAATTGTCTGATGAAGATAAAATAACGGTGTTCCGTGCCAGAAAAATTCAGAAATTCCTTTCTCAGCCATTCTATGTTGCGGAAAACTTCACAGGTGTAAAAGGGGAATATGTACCTCTTAAAGAAACGATCCGTGGTTTTAAAGCCATTATCGATGGGGAAATGGATGAGTATCCGGAAAATGCATTTTTCAATGTTGGAACAATCAAAGATGTGAAAAAAGCAGCGGAAAGAATGAAAGAAGAAAGTTAAGAGGCGGTAAATATGAGTTCATTTGGTTTGAGGATCATAGCAGCTGATAAAGTCTTTTTTTCCGGGCGTTGTGAGGCTCTGATCATTCCGATTGAAGATGGAGAGATGGAAATTCTGGCTCATCATGAGGCAATGGTTATTGCAGTGGAGGATGGAGAAATCCGTTTTCGACCGGAGGGAGAAGAAAAGTGGCATATAGCAGTCTGCGGTATGGGCTTCGTTCAGATTGCCTATAATCAGGTTACGCTGCTTGTGCAGACCGTTGAACTTCCGGAAGAAATCGACATTGCGAGGGCAAGAAAAGCGAAAGAACGTGCGGAAGAAAAACTTAGACAGAAACAGAGTATTCAGGAATATTATCATACGAGCGCTTCGCTTTCCCGTGCAATGGCAAGACTTCGGGAAGCTGGAAAACATGTATAAAGAATAAAAAAGAACCAGTCGAAACCTGGAAAGGATATTTCGGCTGGTTTGTTATATTGTTAAATAAGTTTATGATCGAGGCAATAATGATAAATACCATCTTCAGACACGCTTTTGCAGACAGCATCTGCAATATCTTTAACGTTTTCTGTTGCATTGCCCATAGCGATCCCGGTACCGACTGCCTGAAGCATTTCAATGTCATTGGTGCCATCTCCAAAGGCAATCGCCTCTTCTTTTGTCAGACCATAATAAGACAAAACTTTTTCGATGCCAAGACCTTTGCCGCCACCGGCAGGAATGATATCTACAGCTCTGTCCCACCAGGCGGTGAGCGCCGCACCAGGTGCATCTTTCATAAGAGAATCATATTCACTCTCCCGGCATCCGACCATAAGCTGATAAATCTTCTCTTTGGAAAAAGCGTCAAAATCTTCTATAATAGTAATTCTTTGCTTTGAGATTGTGAAATAATCATCCAAATCTTTATCATATCCGTTACATCCCATGCGGTCAATGCCTGCAAGAGCAACTGGACGGCCGATGGAAGCTGCATTTGTAATAATTTTCTGAACATCCGGAGAAGGAATCGGATTGCTGAAGATTACTTCTTTTGAGGTATAACAATACGAAGCATTAAAAGTTAAAAAAGCATCAAATTCAATTCCGGGAAAGGCAGGTACAACAAATGGGGGCCTGCCTGTGGCAATGCAGAGGTGAATACCATTTGCTTTGAGGCGTTTCAGGCATTCTAGCATCTTATCGGAAGCAGACTCTTGCCCAAGTGCAATCAGAGTTCCGTCGATGTCAAAAAAGGCAATTTTAATCGGTTTGTGTTTCTTCATCTACGTTCTCCTTCTCCTGTAATCTGTAAAATGATTTCTTATTTAGGAATTATAGCATGCTTTATGACATTTGCAAAGAAAAACACTGCAGAATCTTTTATCAGAAGATTTGCATAAGAGATTCTGCAGTCGGCGTACATTAGGAGAATTGGCTATAGTAGAGTGAAGCGTAGGCTCCCTTTTTCTTTAGCAGGTTCTGGTGATTTCCCTGTTCGATGATATTTCCGTTTTCCATGAATAAGATAATATCCGCGTCCCGGATCGTCGAGAGACGGTGTGCGATCACAAAGCTGGTTCGTCCATGCATCAGCTCTTCCATAGCATGGTTGATCTCAGTTTCTGTACGAGTATCAACACTGGAAGTAGCTTCGTCGAGTATCAGGATCGGTGGATTGCAGAGGAAAACTATGGCAATTGTCAGCAGCTGGCGTTGTCCGACAGACAGGTTTGATCCTTCGCTGTCTACAATTGTATCATAGCCATGTGGCATCGTTCGAATAAAATAATCAACTTGGGCTGCCTTTGCGGCAGCAATAATCTCATCTCTGGAAGCCCCTGGCTTACCATATGCGATATTTTCCGCGATCGTTCCTTCAAATAGCCAGGTATCCTGAAGTACCATTCCGAAGTTCTGACGAAGGCCTTTTCTGCTCATGGCAGACGAAGGAATCCCATCAATCAGGATATGTCCCCCATTGACTTCATAGAAGCGCATCAGCAAGTTGATCAGTGTTGTTTTTCCGGCACCGGTGCTTCCGACAACGGCAATTTTCTGTCCCGGTCTGACACTGAAACTGATATCTTTCATCAGGAGACGGGAAGGTTCATATCCAAAACTTACATGGTCAAATACAATGTGTCCTTCTGCCTGCTCCAGGATTTTCGGATTCTGAGGATCCGGTATTTCTTCTTCACTGTCCAAAAGTTCAAAGGTACGCTCGGCAGATGCAAGAGCGGATTGGAGAGTATTGATCATAAAGGATGCCTGTGTCAGCGGTTCCCCTGCCTGGTTTACATACTGGAAGAAAGCCTGGACGGTACCGATAGACATTGTTCCGCGGATCATAGCGCCTCCGGCCATGACAGCAATGACTGCCTGTCCAAGACGGCTGATCAAACGAATCAGAGGGTTTACGCTGTTTGTCAGAAAGTCAGCTTTCTGAGTGGCTTTCCGGTATAGTATTCTTCTGTGATACTCATAAGCTGTCCGAGCGTTGTCTGACGGTCAGCAGCACATTTTAGGTTCTGAGCCGCCACGATTCTGGTGATGATCATACTGATGACCATAAAAAAAAGGAAAATGCAGGTCAATCCGATGTTATAGTAAAACATGACTGCCAGAGAGCCGATAATGGTACCGATGGCTACCAGCAGTTTTAAAAGACCGGTCTGCAAGGTCTCTGTGATCTTATCCAGGTCGTTGGTGACACGGCTTAAGATTTCACCCGGCTGGTTCTGGTCGAAAAAGCGGAGAGGAAGTACGTTGAGCTTCTGTGCAATTTTCTGACGCAGAGTGCAGGTAAGGGTATCTGCGACACTTGCCATCAGGAAAGATTGCAGATAGTAAAACAGCCAGGAAAAGATGTATAGAACGGAAAGTGCAAACAGGCTTTTTCCGAGACTATCCCAAGTAATAGAAAACGCGGTGTTATGATCCATAGAATATCGGATGCTTTTCCACAGGGCGTCGATTACTTGAGCACTTTTAAACGGCGTATATATGGATAAAATCGTATAAAGGATAATAGATAATCCTACAATAGATAAACGGATCCATTGATCTTTCATCAGAACACATAAACGGATCATAGTATCCTTTGTATGCTGCGGGGAATCTAAATTCGTTCTTTTATCCTGTTTTCTCATGATTCATCAGCCTCCTTTGTCTGAGAATTTACAATTTCCCTATATACAGAGCATGTTTTCATTAATTCATCATGGGTTCCGATGCCGGCCATTCTTCCTTCGTGAAGTACAATGATCTGTTGAGCATTTCGAATTGTGCTGACACGCTGGGCAATCACTAAAACAGCCGCATCTTTTGTCTCATTTTCCAGAGCTTTTCTGAGAGCCGCATCTGTTTTAAAATCGAGCGCGGAAAAACTGTCGTCAAAAATATAGAGTTCTGGCGTTTTTACAAGTGCACGGGCGATTGACAGACGCTGTTTCTGACCTCCGGAGAAATTCGTTCCTCCCTGAGCGGCATAAGATTGAAGACCGTCTGGCAGAGCATGGACAAAATCAGAAGCCTGAGCAATCTCAAGAGCATGTTCCAGTCGTTCATCGGAAGCATCTGGATTACCATAGCGGAGATTTTCAGCAATGGTTCCGGAAAACAGCCATGCTTTTTGCTGCACATAGGCGATTTTGTCTCTTAACTGGTGCTGAGGCATCTTCCTGATATCCGTTCCGTTCGAAAGGTTAATACATCATCGGAAGGTACCAGATCCACATCGTTCGTTACATAGTCCGGAATCTGAGGGGTGTGGTCCAGTACAGACTGTACACGATGACAGCATTCCAATGCTCTTGGCAGTGTAAGAATAACCATCTGAGCCATCATCAGATAAAAAAGCGCAAGTAAAGCGTATTCAATGAGGGCAGTAATATCACCGATCTGGTAATGTCTTGCAAAAATACGGGCGCCGCTTAGCCAATAAACAATCACAACGAACACATTAATGGAAAAAAGGAGAGACCATCCAAGTTAGCAAACATGCGGTTGGTCCGGATGGAAGTATTCGCGTAATTTTGAAAGGCATGATCAAGTCGTTCTTGTTCGCTGCTTTGTTTGTTAAAGGCACGTACTACACGAACGCCCGTAAGATTTTCCAGTAAAATGGTACTCATGCGGTCCAGAAGCTTCTGAAGTTTACGGAATAGCGGGGATGCCATCCGCATGATCATAGCAGCGATTAAGATAACAACTGCTAAAACGACCAGCAGGATACTACCCATCATGGGATCCAGCTGAATGGTAAGAAATAAAGCAACTACGAAAATTGCCGGAACCGGCAGGACCATTTGAATGAAGCTGATCAGAGCCATCTGGAATCCGGTAGTATATAACGCGTTCAAACTGGTTCCGGCTGCCCCTTTATTCATCATGTCGGCAACCAGGGTCGGGATATACAGGGTACTGATAACATCTACGAAAAGCAGTATCAGTGTTAGGGCAAATAGCTTTTTGTAAGGTTTCATAAATTTGAGAATGAGTTTCATAAAACAAAAAGTCCTCCTTTTAAGATATTTTGAACAAAAAAAATGCACCCGGTTTTATAAAAACCGAGCGCACTCGACATCTTCTCAATACTGCAGTTGCGGCTGCAGGATCTCCGATGAACAGTTCTCTGTAGCTTATGATAGTAGTTGCTTTTTTATTAAACAGAATGAAACTTAACATAGCAGTGTGTATATGTCAAGCTTTTTATGTTTATATTCACAAACGTATTTGAATGACTTTCTATGGAAAGCCTATGCTCCTTCCGAGGTCTTTGCAAAGGTTTGACTCGTTTTCTTTACTCCCGGTGCCGTGTATCCAATTTCCATATCCAGACATTTTTTCGGGCACACGTTAACGCAGCTTCCACATTGGACACAGTCAAAACGATCGATCGTCCATGTACCTGCTTTGCGGTCCACAGTGATTGCCTGAGACGGACATGAGCGCATGCACAGACCGCAGGTGATACAGTCTTCCATTCGGATTTCTACGTGTCCCCGCATGCGTTCCGGATATTGGGCAGGTTCAAAAGGATACTGGGTAGTCTCCGGCTTCCGGAAAAGATTATGGAGGACTCTTCCGGCAAATTTAAATAATCGTGTCTTTTCCATTTTACTGCTCCGTTCTACCGCTTTTGCGGTGGTTGTTTCTATGAATTATCATCGTTCTGTACAGCTGATGCATGGGTCGATCGTAAGGATCAGCAGCGGGACATCTGCCAGCTGGCATCCCTTTAACATCTCTGCCATTGGCGGGATATTACTTGTCGTAGGAGTACGCAGGCGGAAGCGGTCAAGGAATTTTGTACCGTTTCCTTTAACATAGTAAATTGCTTCTCCGCGGGGCTGTTCGATTCGCAGGAAATATTCTCCAGAAGGATTGCCTTTTACCGGTACATTGACCGGACCGTTTGGAATCTTACCGATCGCTTCCCGAATGAGCTCAAAGGACTGAAAAAGTTCTTTGAGCCGGACTTCACATCTGGCATAGGAATCACAGCCGGTGGAGATGATCGGTTCCATACTTAAATCTTTATAAGCGGCATATCCAAGCAGGCGGGCATCGTAAGGTTCCCCGCTTGCCCGCAGCATTGGTCCTACAGCGCCCATGGTAACAGCATCTTCTCTTGATAAAATACCGACGTCTTTGAGACGGCTTTGAACCGTATAATCATGGAGAAATGTTTCCACTATCGGTTTTAATTCTGCGGTCAAGTCCTCAATCACATGTAGGATATCTAACAGCATTGGGGTAGTCATATCTTTTTGGACACCGCCGATCTGATTAATTGAGTGAATGATCCGGCCGCCGGTTGTTTTATCGAAGAGATCCAGGATCTTTTCACGCATTCTCCAGCTTTCCATAAACAGACTTTCAAATCCCATTGCATCTGCCAGAAGTCCGAGCCAAAGGAGATGACTGTGGATACGGCTCATTTCCATCCAGATCGTACGAAGATATTTTGCACGGTCTGGTATTTCGATTCCCATCACTTCTTCGACTGCCTGACAATAGCCGAGCCCATGGCCACAGCTGCAAATACCGCAGACGCGTTCCGCTATATAGACGTATTGTTTATAATCTCGTTTTTTTACTAATGTTTCGAGCCCTCTGTGGACAAATCCGATGCTTGGAACTGCTTCCACCACGGTTTCATCTTCTAAAATGAGATCCAGATGAACAGGTTCCGGCAGTACGGGATGTTGAGGACCGAATGGTATGATACTTCTTTTTGCCATGTTCCCTACTCCTTTTTCTTAAATGGCGCCGATTTATCAATGCGGTACAGCGTACCGTGATAGTCCGGTTTGATATGGCTGATGTTAACTCCGAAAAGTTCCGCAGCTTCATTTTCCTGGATAAATGCACATGGATAAATATGAGTGATGCTTGCAACCTCCTGGTTTTCGTCAATCTCCAGACGGAGCGTTACCATCCGGTAACTGCTGTCTTCGCAGAAAGAATAACTCAGTTCATAACCCTGTTCTACGGAAACAGCACAAATCTGGGCAAGACGCCAGCCTTTATCTTTCATTGCAAGAACAGCGGGGAAAAAATCCGCCAGGGATATGATTTTAATTTCATTTTTCTCATCCATTTCGTTTTCCTCCCTTTTGTTTTTCCATTTCAGCCTGTTTTTCATCCAGTACTTTCAGGCCCTCTAATACTCCGTCTATGATCGCCTCAGGACGGGCTGCACATCCCGGAACATAGACATCCACAGGGATCACGGTATCGATCCCTCCCTTAATATTATAACATTCCTTGAATACGCCGCCTGTGCAGGCACAGATTCCGACCGCGATCACGACTTTTGGATCAGGCATCTGGCTGTAGAGCTGCTGAACAACAGACTCTGTTTGAGAATTCACTCCGCCGGTGATCAGAAGGATATCGGCCTGAAATGGATCCCCGGTGTTAATAATGCCAAATCGCTCAATATCGTATCTTGGTGTCAGACAATCCAGGACTTCGATATCACAGCCATTGCAGCTGCTCGCATCATAGTGGAGCAGCCATGGTGATTTTGAAACTTTTTTCATTTATTCTTCCTCCACTTATTTATCCAGCATCAGGATCAGTATGTTTACTCCTCCGGCTACCAGGGTTACGGACCAACAGCTATAGAGGAGTGTTTTCCATTTGACACGGGCGCTGACGTTGTCCCACAGCACTTCCAGAAAGAAAATGACAGCACACGCAATGAGTGCGATGATCCAGCTCCACCACGTACTGTTTACAAAGAATAAGAAAAAGATACCGTAGAGCAGAACCATTTCGTAGTATTCCGCGATATTCATAATGGCCAGCGTGATGCCGGACATTTCTGTTGTGATTCCCTTTACCATTTCCTGATGAGCGTGGTGGCTCGTGGACAGGTCAAATGGGGATTTTCGGAATTTGATCGCTGAAGTAAACAGAAAACCGACAAGAAGTCCCGGCATCCAGATAATGGCGCTGTGGTCGGCAGCAATGATATCGGAAACGTGGAAAGAACCTGTGGTCAAATAAAATCCGACGGCGATCAGAAGCGTCATAGGCTCGTAAGCCATCATCTGGAGCATTTCCCGGCTGGCTCCCATATTGGCATATGGAGAGGAATCACTGGAGGCGGACATGATCAAAAACATATCCGCTGTACTTAAGATAAACAGCACCATTAGAAGATCTTCACCGGCGAAAAGCATAGAGCCGGCAATCACAAGGATTACCAGATAACTTAAGTTTAAAAGAAGCTGTACATTATTTACCGCGATCATTTCTTTGGAAAACAGCTTTCTAAGATCATAAAACGGCTGTAAGATTCCCGGACCTTTTCGCCGCTGCATCCGGGCACTTAAAATTCGATCTGCACCGTCTAACAAGCCTCCGATTAGAGGCGAAAGAATCAGATAGGCGAGGACAAAAAATAGTTTTATCATTATTAAATAGCACCTCCGATCACAATACAAAATCCGACGATCAACACTGCGGCTGCCAAGATAATGGAAGGAATCCGCAGATGGCGCCGTCCAAACTCAAATCTGAGATACCAGTTGCTCAGATACAGATGTTCATCTTCTCCGAAGCTGTTCACAAAGTAGCGATTATCTCCTTTGTTGATTCCGTTCATGTAGATTGGGACAAGATCTCTATGTGAACTTCTGCTGATAAAGAACATCACGACTGGAACAATAAAAATAGAAACAAGCATGATCGCCATTGTCGTCAGAACGCTCATAGAAAGAACGGAGGTAGCATTGCCAAACAGTTCTTGTACGATCGGATTAACCAGCCAGGATGCAACAAGCGGCAGGAACAGACATAACAAAAGCATGACTGCCGCATGGAAAAACATGGAGACGTATTCGTCTTTAAGCGTTACATCTTTGACCGTATCCCTTGGAATATGGTAACAAAGCAGTTTTGCCAGCCATTTTGTCCAGTAGAACATGGTCGTGGCACTGCCGTATGCAATAAACAAAACTAAGATAAAGTTGCCGGAATCAACAAAAGCTTTCAGGGCTACCCATTTAGAGATGAGCATTCCAAATGGAGCCAGATACATACCGGCGATACCGATACCCATAATATAAGCGAGTTTCGGTACGCGAATGATCAAGCCGTGCATATCCTCAATATCACGAGAATGCAGAGTATTTTCTGCAGCTCCTACGGACTGGAACAGCATAGATTTGCTCACAGAATGGAAAATGACTAAAAAGATAGCAGCCCACACAGTTTCTTCTACGCCGATGCCGGCGCACCCAACGATCAGTCCAAGATTGGAAATGGTCGAAAAAGCGAGGACTTTTTTGCCATCGTTTTGAGCGATCGCCATCATACTGGCAGCGATAAAGGTAAATCCACCGATGCTTGAGACGATCATGCCGGTGGTATTTCCCTCAAGTGCCGGAGAAATGCGCAGCAGCAGATAGACTCCTGCTTTTACCATAGTGGCACTGTGAAGCAGGGCGCTCGAAGGGGTTGGTGCGACCATGGCACCAAGAAGCCAGGTAGAAAACGGCAGCTGAGCCGATTTTGTAAGTCCGGCCAGAGCAAGACAGATCAGCGGGATCTCACTGCCCGCAGTCAGTACATCCTGAAGTTGAGCGGTACCATTTACGAGGCACATCCATGCGATCGCAACAGCAAAGCCAAGACCTCCCAAAAGATTCATCCAAAGGGCATTGAAGCTGTTATTAATGGCTTCTTCTGTCTTAGTATATCCGATCATCAGGAAAGAGATGACGCTCGTGACTTCCCAGAAAAAGTACATCCAGATCAGACTCTGAGAAAATACGAGGCCAAACATGGCGCCGAGAAATAAAAACAGCATCGCAAAGAAAAACGGCTGTCTGTCCCGGACGTCGGTATGATTGTTATGATAGCCTTTCATATAGCCTACGGTATAAATACAGATAAAACCGCCGATAAAGGCGATGATGATGCACATGAGGATCGTAAACCAGTCCACCATAATATGGGGACCTTCTGCAATCTTTGCAGTAGATTCTACATAGAGCATCAGCACGGTCTGCACGATGGAAAGTATTGCAGGAAGGGGCCTTTTGTACTTAAGGCTCATGTACAGGATCAGACCCATAAGGAAAATATCCCCTGCGGCAATGAGATGATCGGGCAGTTCTGTCGATGGATAGAGCATCCATGTTTCGGATCCGTCGAAGATCCATTGCATGATGAAAATGACCGTGATCAGCATAATGACACCGGCACCGGCGTATACCATATATCCCCGGAGATCTTCTTTTCGGATCAGAAAAAGGATGGCCGCCAGCAATACCGGAAATCCGATTAAGAATGGTATCATTGACATATGTTTCACTTCCTTTCTTGTTTTCGCGTTTTTATAATAATCGTTCGCCGAAACAAATAATTCTACATTAATGTTATAAGCCTAAAACAAAATTTTTGCAATACTGAACAGAATTCTTTTTGTTAACTGTTTCTTTTTGTGAAAATATGCTAAAATAAATGCTATGAAAAAATCTCTGAATGGATTCTGAGGGAGGTAGAAGAATGCATGAATTGAGCATTACCGAGCATCTGCTGGAATATTGTATGGAAGAAGCCCACAGACAGAATGTGTCGAAGATTCGTACGATCAATGTCTGTATCGGACAGCTGCGGGGAATCATACCGGACTGTATCCAGGTGTATCTGGACATGTTGTCGGAAGGAACCATTGCAGAGGGAGCAAAACTGAAGGCAAAATTGCTTCCGGTGAAAGTCCGATGTTTGGAATGCGGAAGGGAAGGGGAGATGATCCCGGGACGTCTTGAGTGTCCATTTTGCGGAAGTTTAAAATTGAAACTATTATCCGGTAAGGAATTTTATATCGAAAGCTTGGAGGTTGATGAGAATGGAAATCAAAGTGCTGCATCAGATCATGGATTGGAATGAAGATGTGAGTGAGGAAGTAAAAGAAGAACTGAAAAAACATCATATCTGCATGATCAATGTGATGGGAAGCCCCGGAGCAGGAAAAACCAGTCTGATTATTTCTCTGATCGAAAAACTAAAAAGCCGGTTTCGAATCGGTGTGATCGAGGGGGATATTGCGGGACAGGTAGATGCGGAAAAGATCGCTTCTTTACAGATACCGGCTGTTCAGCTTAATACCGACGGAGCCTGTCATATTGAAGCGATGAGTATTCAGAATATTTTGCCGTCTTTGTCGCTTGATGAGCTTGATCTGATCTTTGTTGAAAATATCGGCAATCTCGTATGCCCGGCAGAATTTCGTATCGGGGAATCGATGCGGATCACGCTGCTCAGTATCCCGGAAGGAGATGATAAAGTAGAAAAATATCCGCTGATGTTTACGGATACGGACTGCCTCGTCTTAAATAAATACGATATGCTTCCGTATTTTGATTTCGATGAAACACGTGTGCGGAGCAATTTCAATGCAGTCAATCCGGGTGCACCGCTGTTTTGTATCAGCAGCCGGGACGGAGAAGGCGTGGAAGAATTGGCGGATCTGATCGCTGAAAAAATGGAAGAAAAATAGAATAGGAAGAAATTGTTCCGAGAAAGAGGAGTAGTGGATATGTGTTTAGCAATGCCTATGAAGATAAAAAAAATCAATGGATCTTCCGCAGAGTGTGAAGCAGGAGGTCTGACACAAACCGTGCGGGTGGATTTTATACAAAACGCCTGTCCGGGAGATTATGTCATGGTTCATGCCGGTTTTGCGATTGAAAAGATGTCGGAAAAAGAAGCGCGGGATAACATGGAACTGTTGGAGGAGATCAAACATGCTTTATGACAGGTATTTTCAAAATCCAAAAGAAATCTCCCGTCTGATCAATAAAATGAAAGCAAATGTGAGTAAAACAGGTCCGATTCGGCTGATGGAAATCTGCGGCACGCATACGATGGCCATTGCAAGGAGCGGGATCCGAAGCATCCTGCCGGAAGGAATTACGCTCTTATCCGGTCCTGGATGTCCGGTCTGCGTGACACCGGCGAATATGATTGATATGGTACTTGATCTTTCCCAGAGGGAAAACGTCATTGTTGCAAGTTATGGGGACCTTTTGCGGGTTCCCGGATCAAGGAGGGGTGACAGCCTTCTTTTTCGTCGTGCACAGGGCGGCAGTGTCAAAATGGTCTATTCTCCGGTGGAAGCGGTGGAGATTGCAAGAAAACATCCGGGAAAAGAAGTAGTATTTCTCGGCGTTGGATTTGAAACGACAGCCCCGGGTACAGCGGCTTGTATCTTAGAAGCCGCAGCGGATGGAATTGATAATTTTTCTGTTTTATGCCTGCTAAAAAGAACGGAACCGGCACTTCGGACATTGATCGAAGCGGATGATTTCGCAGTAAATGGATTTTTATGTCCGGGACATGTGGCAGCGATCATAGGGGCGAAAGGATTTTCGTTCCTGCAGGATGATTATCATCTGCCCGGCGTTGTCAGCGGGTTTGAAGCAGGTGATCTGCTTTTTTCGATTCTTGAACTGACAGAAATGATCGCGACAGGCCGTCTGGAACTGAAAAATGAGTACACACGGGTCGTTCGTCCGGGAGGAAATCCAACTGCAATGGCATGGATCGATAAGGTTTTTGAATTGGGATCCTCGGATTGGAGGGGACTCGGGAACATAAAAAACAGTGGTTTCCACATACGAGAAACTTATGAGCACTGGGATGCTGTGAAAAAGTTTTCACTGGTACCCGGGCCGGAAAAAGAAATTCCGGGATGCTGTTGTGCACAGGTAATATGCGGGGTATTGCCGCCGTCATCCTGTACATTATTTGGAACGGTATGCACGCCTGAAAATCCGACCGGTCCCTGCATGGTTTCGGGAGAGGGTGCATGTGCAGCTGCATATGCATATGAGAGCGAAATATGAGAAAAAAAGCACTAAACGAAACGTAGATAGCCTTGTAAATAGAGCGTCGATTGTCAAAATCCTATGGATATGTTATTTTGACAGCAAGGAGGTGTAAAAATGGACGCACATAAATTTGGAGCTTTTGTAGCTAAGTGCCGCAAAGATAAAAATATGACGCAGGCTGATTTAGCTGCAAAAATACAAGTTACTGACAAGGCTGTTAGTCGATGGGAACGGGGAATAGGATTTCCTGATATTAATACGATAGAGCCATTGGCGAGTGCTTTGGAAATCAGCGTTTTAGAACTTATGAAGTCTGAACGAATTACAGTAAACGAAGTAGCAAGAGAAGAAGCTGCGGATTTCGTTGCAGATACTTTAAGTATAGCAATACAACAGCGCAAGCAGGAACGTAAAAAGGCATATTCCATTTTGGGAATTACAGCAGCAATTGTGATTTTTGTTTTGATCCTTGATCGTATGCAATGGCAAATAGATACTCTCATTTTTGAGGGCGTTGGTGTTGTCTTTCCGTTGTTTTGCGTGTTTGGATTTCTTGCATTAATGATGAATGGAATATGGAGAAAAGCAAAGGGAAAACCGTGTGGACAAACTTTTTCATTAGCGATTGCCTTATTGCTTCTTTTGATTATTTTTTTAGGGCTGTTCTTTTTAATCGGAGCATTAGGAATTGGCCCTGTACCAAAATGAATATGGATATAATCAAGAGAGGTTAGCACTTATTTTTTATTTGTACGCACTAATAAGCTAACTCTGTTTTGACAGGGTAAAAACACAGGGAGGTTTGATTATGTTTAGAGAAATGCGTCGGAAAAGGCAGCTTCTTTCTCAAGAAGATGCACAAAAAATATTATATCAGGGAACGTCCGGAGTTTTAGCGGTATCAGGCGATGATGATTATCCCTATGCTGTTCCGCTGAGCTATGTATATGATGGACAAAAAATTTATTTCCATAGTGCTAAAAGCGGGCATAAATTAGATTCTATTTCTAAAAATCCGAAAGTGTCTTTTTGCGTGATTGACAAGGACCAAATTGTTCCGGATAAATACACAACTTATTTTAGAAGTGTCATTGTTTTTGGAACCATCCGTATTCTTCAGGATGGAGCAGAAAAACGTGAGGCTGTTGAAAAATTAGCAGTTAAATATGCACCGGACGATACGATAGAAAACCGTAAGAAAATGATCGAACGGGAGTGGAATTCATTATGTATGTTGGAACTAGTGCCAGAGCACATCACCGGAAAAGCGGCGATTGAAGATTTGAACGTTGGATAAGAAAAGTACTTTGATAACAGTCATTTCATAACAGGGAGAAACTATCATGGGATATTTTAAGACTTATCACTCAGAAAAGCAAGGTTATTCTGCTGTTGGAAAAGAATTTTTGGAAGAACATTGTCTCCATATCCGGATGTGTAAAACGGTGGAGTAAAGCATTATAATATCGGTTCAATCACAGCCCGGAAATAGTGGTCTAACTCCATTGGTGTCTGCTTCATGCGGTTTTTAATCCACCACAGAACCATTTCCACAAAACTGCTGGAGATATGATTAATTAAGAAGTCCTGGGGAATGTCGGTGTTTGTTTTTCTGTTCTGATTTACAAACTGCGACTGTACCAGATCATTTAAGCTGTCCTTGAAATAACGCAGGAAAATATCGCAGCTTTCGCAGGAAAGCAGACCAATGATATTCTTGTCATTTTCTTGTAAATGTTGTAACAAATGACAAAACATGGACTCCGGGGCGTTCCCGTCTGAATATAGCCCATGGGTATGGGTACAATCCATTGCGCTGCTGATGATGTGTCCGAAAAGTTCTTCGCATAATTCTTTCAGCAAATCGTCTTTGGTTTGAAAATGGGCGTAAAATGTTGTACGCCCTACATTGGCAGCGTCAATGATTTCCTGTACTGTGATTTTGTTGTATGATTTCTCCGCTAAGAGGGAAGTGAACGCAGAAAAAATAGCTGTTCTTGTCTTTTGTTGACGTCTATCCATACGATCTCCTTTCGTACAAATTTTATAAAATGTTCCATAACGAACACTCAAAAAGATTTATCCGTTGTTTTTCAGGTGACTCTTTCGTACAATAAAAGTGAATAAAATGTTTGTTATCAAATTCATTGTACGGAAATTTTCGGCACTTGTCAAGAAATGAAAAGCTGTCTGGAAAGTCGTGCGGATTGGAGGAGTGATTATGTTAAAGAAAGTCAATGATTTTCTTGCCGGGCTGCCTATGACCATTGTGGCAGGGGTTTTTTTACTGTTGGATTTAGTGCCCCATCTGATAGAGGAGTTTGGCGGAATGCCCATGAACCTGAATGTTCTTCCTTTTGACCCGGCATGGATAACGGTCCTTATCAGTGGAATACCGCTGCTTTACCTGGCTGTATGGAGGATTATTTATAATCCGGGTATCAGTAAAATTTCTTCTGCTCTTTTAATCACAATTGCCATGTTTGCAGCTATTGCAATCGGTGATCTGTTTGCGGCAGGCGAAGTTGCATTCATTATGGCTATTGGAGCGATACTGGAAGAAATGACAACAAATCGGGCGAAGAAAGGATTGAAAAATCTTATCCGCCTTGCACCAACACAGGGGCGCAGGTTAAAAGACGGCAAAGAGGAAATGATACCGGCAGAGGAAATCCGGCACGGAGATGTCTTGCGGATATTGCCCGGTGAAACTATTCCCGTGGATGGAAAAATCCTGACTGGAGAGACATCGGTAGACCAGTCCATTATGACAGGGGAATCCCTTCCAGTAGATAAAGACGTAGGAGAAGATGTTTTCTGCGGCACGATCAACTGTTTTGGTGCGATTGATATCACTGCTACGAAAGTCGGTGAAGACAGTTCCTTGCAGAAACTGATCCGTATGGTACAGGACGCAGAAAATAAGCAGGCCCCCATGCAGAGAATCGCTGATAAAGCGGCAAGCTGGCTTGTGCCGGTCGCACTCTTGATTGCAATAGGGGCTTATATCGGGACGGGAAACATTGTAACCGCTGTCACAGTGCTTGTTGTTTTCTGCCCCTGTGCCCTTGTATTGGCGACACCTACTGCTATCATGGCCGCCATTGGGCAAGCCACGAAACACGGTGTGATCATTAAATCCGGCGAAGCCCTTGAAAAAATGGGTAAAGTAGATACGATAGCCTTTGATAAAACAGGTACCCTGACCTATGGCCATTTAGATGTCAGCGACATTCTCACCTTTGACAAGAATCTGGATGAAATGCAACTGCTGGCTTTGGCTGCTTCCGCAGAAACCAAAAGTGAACACCCGTTGGGAAAAGCAATCGTTTCTTGCGCAAATAAAAAGGAGCTGCCGTTGACGGAATCCTCTGCATTCAAAATGACAACCGGTAAGGGAATCTATGCGGAGGTTTTAGGGAAAAAACTGCTATGCGGCAATGAAAAATTCCTGTTGGAAAACGGCGTTGCCATCGACAATGCAGTTCAAACTGTTCTGGAAAAGCTGCGTACACAAGGAAAGGCTTCTATTCTTGTGGCGGACGGGACACGTTGTGTTGGTGTTATTGCATTGTCTGATGTACTGCGGCCGGAAGCTAAAGATATGGTATCTCGGTTGAGTTCCATGCACACCCGCACCGTACTTCTGACAGGGGATAATAAAAAGACCACTGATTATTTTGCAGAACAGGTTGGAATATCCGAAGTCCGGGCAGAATTGCTGCCGGAGGAAAAAGTGCAGAATATCGAAGAATTACAGAGAGAGAATCATAAAGTCTGTATGATTGGCGATGGTGTTAATGACGCACCTGCTCTTAAAACTGCGGACGTAAGTGTAGCTATGGGAAGTATGGGAAGCGATATTGCAGTAGACGCTGCCGACATTGCGCTGATGAGCGATGATATCTCTAAAATTCCATACCTGAAACGGCTGTCCAATGCTACGGTTGCGACCATTAAATTCAGTATTACTTTATCCATGTGCATTAATTTTGTGGCGATTGTACTTTCACTTTTACAACTGCTCAATCCGACTACCGGGGCGCTGGTGCATAACGCCGGTTCCTGTTTTGTAGTGCTGATTGCGGCACTGCTGTATGATAGAAAATTTGAATAGCTGGAGGACAATTGGCTAATGCCGATTTTGCCCTTTGATAAGCAGTTTTTGCTTTTTTTACATTTTCTGGTGTAGGAAAGGGAGACCGTCTACGGGAGAGATTGAACCGTCGCAATATAGAAGAGCAGTTAAGTGACTATACAAAACAATAAACAATTCCATATTCCACATACAAAGCGGTTACTTCTTTGGAGATTAACCGCTTTTTCTATATTACTATATTTATTATCCTATGCTTATGCTATAAGTACAGAGTTAAGGTATGGAAAATCATATAAGCGGTGGTAAATTTTACTGTATACACTTATCTTCTCAAGAGCATTCTTTAATTCATCCATATTGGGGTATCCCTTGACGTCAGGATCACGGGAAATACGTCTGGCCTCATTCATAGCTTCAAGTGTGTGCTGACTGTAGCGCGGCATTTCCACATTAAACGGAAGTCCTCCTCTGAGAACGCACTGATGAAGGAACAGATTCACCGCACTGGACATATCTAAGCCAAGTTCCTTAAATAAAGCCGTTGCCTGTTTTTAATGTCTGCATCAATTCTGATTTGTGCAGGCGACAACAAAATGTAAATATGATAGAATAAAACATATATGAAACAATCTATGGCAGGGGTGACCAGATGCTGATTTATGAAGGAACAAAAGACAATTTTATGATAAGTGTAGAGCAGGATACGATTGCTGTGGAAATTGAAAACAATATTTATGAAAGAATGCACCGGCACACAGCAAAAAATGAATTCCGCGCATGGGAAAATTCTCTGGAATATATGTATAAGGTTCTGAATGATCAAGATATTCCATCGGATGCAGGGGTTGCTATTGAATACAATATTCCTCAGACATCGAAGCGTGTTGATTTTTTAATATCCGGTTATGACAAAAAAGACGATGCGAATGTTGTTTTGATTGAACTAAAACAGTGGGATGCACTGGAAGCGGTTCCAGGGCGGGATGGCCTGGTACAGACTTATACCGGAAATGCTGTGAGACAGGTCGTTCATCCGTCATATCAGGCATGGTCATACGCCATGCTGATCAGCGATTACAATGCTTCTGTACAAGAAGGCATGATTTCAATCTTTCCATGTGCCTATTTACACAATTACAGACGACACGGGCATGATCCGATTGATGCTGAGCAGTATGAAATATATCTGAAAGATGCACCGGCATTTACGCGCGGTGAAGTGACTAAGCTAAGGGATTTTATTAAAAAGAGTATCCGGTTTGGTGATAATAAAGAATTGATTTATAAGATCGATTCGGGACGTATTAAGCCATCGAAAAGTCTGCAGGATTCAATTGCAAAAATGCTGAAAGGCAATCGCGAATTCATTATGCTGGATGAACAAAAGGTGGTTTATGAGGAGATTTTGGATGAAGCAAGGCTTTCTGCTGAGGATGGCAATAAGCGGGTTGTGATTGTAAAAGGCGGCCCTGGAACGGGAAAGAGCGTAGTGGCAGTGAATCTGCTTGCCGAATTGACGAAAGAGGATCAGTTCTGTCAATATGTATCCAAAAATTCCGCACCAAGAAATGTGTATCGCAAAAAGCTAAAGGGCAGTATAAGAAAAAGCAGTGTTGATAATATGTTCAAAGGATCAGGAATTTATACAGAAGCAGAAAATAATATGGTTGATACAGTTCTTGTCGATGAAGCACATCGTTTGAATGAAAAATCAGGAATGTTCCATAATATGGGAGAAAATCAGATTAAGGAAATGATTCATGCAGCCAAATGCAGTGTATTTTTTATTGATGAAAGTCAAAGAGTCACGCTGCAGGATATAGGAAGTGTAGACGAGATCAGAAAATGGGCAGAGAAAGAAAATGCCCAGATTACAGAGATGGAATTGGTGTCTCAATTTAGATGTAACGGGTCAGACGGATATCTGGCATGGCTGGATCATACGTTGGAAATTCGAGATACTGCTAATTTTGATATGTCAGACATCGATTATGACATCAGAATACTCGATTCACCTGTGAAAATGCAGGAGATGATTATTGAAAAGAATCGTACATCGCATAACAGGGCAAGGATCTTGGCAGGATACTGTTGGAATTGGAAGAAAGAAGGCGTGAACGATCCATCTGTACACGATATAAAAATCGGCGATTTTGAAATCAGCTGGAATTTGAAAAATACAACTACTTATGCGATTGATGAAGATTCTGTCCAGGAAGCCGGATGTATACATACCTCACAGGGATTGGAATTTGATTATGTCGGAGTCATCATTGGAGATGATATGCGATATGAAAACGGAAGGATTGTTACAGACTTTACAAAACGAGCAAGGACAGATCAGTCGTTGAGGGGAATTAAAAAATTGTATAAAGAAGATCCGGATCGGGCAGAGAAAGAAGCAGATGAAATTATAAAAAATACTTACCGGACATTAATGACACGGGGCATGAAAGGTTGTTATGTATATTGTACAAATCAACGCTTGTTTGCTTATCTGAAAAA
>DVKZ01000040.1 GCA_018715775.1 Candidatus Fimousia stercorigallinarum
TTGTTGACTATTGCGGAATTTCCGTAGCTGATGTGACAGAGCTTCGTAAACAGTGTCGTGAAGCAGGTGTGATTTATAAGGTTTATAAAAACACAATGGTAAGACGTGCTGTTGAGGGAACAGAGTTCGAAGGCGTAGTAAAGGATCTGGAAGGAACCAACGCATTCGCTATTTCCAAAGACGATGCAACATTAGCTGCAAGAACTGTTTCCAAGTTCATCAAAAAAGCAAAAGTCTGCCAGTTAAAGAGCGGCGTTGTTGAGGGAACTTATTACGATGCCAAAGGTATCGAGATGATCGCTACTATCCCATCCAGAGACGAGCTTATCGCGAAGTTCATGGGAAGCATTCAGTCCCCAATCGCCAACTTTGCCCGTGTGATCAAACAGATCGCGGAGAAAAACGGCGGAGCAGCTGAACCGGCAGCAGAAGAAGCAGCAGCTGAGTAATCGGCGAAGTCTGACGGCTGACCGGAGTGTCCTGCGGGGAGAGATTCCGACAGGATGAAGATAGAGCGGACAACAGATGTCCGGAATTTTTATTACATTATTTTCATGGAGGGAATTAAGATGACAACTCAGGAAATCATTGAAGTTATTAAAGGTTTATCAGTATTAGAATTAAATGACTTAGTTAAAGCATGTGAAGAAGAATTTGGTGTATCTGCAGCAGCAGGTGTTGTAGTTGCAGCAGCAGGCGGAGCTGAAGCAGCAGAAGAAAAAACAGAATTTGATGTTGAATTAACAGAAGTTGGTGCAGCAAAAGTTAAAGTTATCAAAGCTGTTCGTGAAATCACAGGTTTAGGATTAAAAGAAGCAAAAGCTGTTGTTGATGGAGCTCCTAAAGTAGTAAAAGAAGCTGTATCTAAAGAAGAAGCTGAAGAAATCAAAACAAAACTTGAAGAACAGGGTGCTAAAGTTACAATTAAATAATTGTAAGACAGGCTTATATTCAAGAAGATCAGGCGTATCGGAATTTCCGATGCGCCTTTTTTCTTGCAATATTATGAAGCTACCCATATAATAGAAAGCAAAGTTTAATTAGAAATAAAAGAGGAAACAGACAGATGATAAATGCAGTAATATTTGATATGGATGGAACTTTGCTGGATACAGAAAAGCACCTTGCAAGAGCATGGGTAGAAGCGGCGCATTCGTTTGGATATGAAGACTTTACAATGGAACATGGTTTGTTTTTGCGCAGCCTGTCCATAGAATTTCAGGAAAAAGTATTAAAAAAGACTTTTGGCGAGGATTTCCCTTATATGGATATTCGGATGTTAAAGAAAAAAATTGTCGATGAGTATTTAAAGGCGTTCGGATTGGAAAAGAAAGCCGGAAGTGATCATACGCTGTCAGAGTTAAAGAAGAGAGGCTATAAGATCGCAATTGCTACGGCAAGCAATTTTGATCGTGCAAGTCAGTATTTAAAAGGAGCTGGTCTGTTTGACTACTTTGATGAAGAAAATATTATCTGTGCAACGGAAGTAGCGCACGGGAAACCGTATCCGGATGTGTATTTATACGCATGTGAGCAGCTCGGTGAAAAACCGGAACAATGTATTGCGGTGGAAGACGGACCGTTTGGTGTAATGGCGGCGTACCGTGCCGGAACAAACGTGATCATGGTGCCGGACCTGACACAGCCGGATGAAAAATTGTCGAAGATGTTATATCGAAAACTTGACTGCCTGGAAGATTTGTTGGAAATATTAAAGTAAGGTAACATAAAAGGGGATTGTGATTTATGCCTGGATATATTATGCATATGGCAGAGGCAAATTTGATTTTAAAGGAAATTGGAAGCGGCAAAAACGATGACTGGAAACGTCGGTTTATCGCAGGCAATCTGCTGCCGGATACAAAGAAGAAAGAGCGAAAGGTAACTTCGCATTTCTGGAATCCGGATACACTTGAAGATATGGCGATCGCTCCGGATCTGAGCCGTTTTTTAGACAAATATGAACATGTACTGGATGATCCGATTGTACTGGGTTATTATGCACATCTGTATTTAGATGAACGGTTTGTACATGTTTACTGGAAAGATATGGTCGATTTTTATGATGATCTTGGGAACAGACAGTATAAGAAAAAAGACATTACACAGGCACTGATCAAAAAAACCGGTCAGATGATCCGCAGGGATCTGTTTTTTTCGGGAGATTATTATTATGGGGATTACTCGAAACTGAACCATTATTTCATAGAGAAATACCGCATTGATATGGAGACCGATTATGCGGATATTGTAAGCTGTCCGATCGAAGAAGTCGATAAACAGGATCTGTATCAGGTACTAAAGGAATTAAAATGGATCATGGAGTATTTCCATGAGGGAAGAGAAAAAGAAGTCCGTGTTTTTTCCAAAGAACGGTTATGTGCGTTTTTAGAAGATACAGCAATGGAATTTATAGAGTTAATAGAAGGAGGGCGAAAATGATGGAAGCAAGAATTCATCCGGATGCCAAAGTGGCGGAAAATGCAGTCGTAAAAGGAGATGTTACATTAGGAAAAGATGTCAGTGTATGGTACAATGCCGTTGTGCGCGGAATGCCGTCAAAGGAAAAACAGGGAGAGATCGTAATCGGAGATCGCACGAATATTCAAGACGGATGTGTCCTGCATGTTGATGAAGGTGTTCCGCTCCATATCGGTGAAGGCGTGACAGTTGGGCATATGGTTATGCTTCATGGCTGTTCGATCGGGGATAACAGCCTGATCGGGATTGGGAGTGTAGTCTTAAACGGCGCTAAGATCGGAAAAAACTGTATCATTGGGGCGGGGGCGCTCGTTACGCAGAATACGGAAATCCCTGACGGTTTTATGGCATTTGGAAGCCCGGCAAAGCCTGTGCGTAAGCTGACAGAAGAAGAGATAGAACATATCCGGAAAAACGCGGATTTATATATAGAAGAGGCGAATGAATTTCTGTAAACAGATGCTCATGGGGATATAAAAAAATTTACAATATCTTGGATATTTGATATAATAAATGAGAGTTTGTAATATATGGAAAATGATATTATAGCGAGTGGGTGTACAAAAAAATGAGCGTAGGAGGAATGTAACATGAAGAAAATATTATTTGCCGCTTCAGAGTGTGTGCCTTTTATTAAAACAGGCGGACTTGCAGATGTATGCGGAGCTTTACCAAAAGAATTTGATAAGGATGAATGGGATGTAAGGGTCGTATTACCGAATTACGAATGTATCCCGGACAAGTATAGAAAAGATTTTAAATATGTTACACATTATTATACAAATCAGGGTAGTGTGAATAACAGCGTCCATGTTGGCATTATGGAATATGAATTGGATGGGATCCAATATTATTTTATTGATAACTTAATGTATTTCGGCGGTTCTACTCCTTATACGAGTGATATGAAATGGGATATTGAAAAGTTCAGCTTTTTCAGTAAGGCAGCGCTTTCGATTCTTCCGATCATCGACTTTAAACCGGATGTGATCCATTGCCATGATTGGCAGACCGGTCTGATTCCTGTTTATTTGAACAACGAATTCCAGGCAAATCCATTTTATCACGGAATTAAGACGATTTTTACGATTCATAATCTTCGTTTCCAGGGAATCTGGGATATTGACACAATGCAGGCAATTACAGGTTTAGATAGAGGCCTGTTTACAAACGATAAATTGGAATTTTATAACAATGGAAATATGCTAAAAGGCGGTCTTGTTTATGCAAATGCGATTACGACAGTCAGTGATACGTATGCAGAAGAAATCAAGACATTTGAATATGGAGAAGGTCTTCAGGGCATTTTAAATGCACGAAGTGCAGAACTTTACGGTATTGTCAATGGTATTGATTACGATTCCTATAATCCGGAAACGGATGAAGTGATTTTTGAAAATTATTCAAAAGATGATTTCCGTAAGAAGATGTTTAAAAATAAGATTGAACTGCAGAAAGAACTTGGACTTCCGGTAGATAAAAGTAAATTTGTGATCGGTCTCGTTTCCCGTCTGACTGACCAGAAGGGACTGGATTTGATCGAAACTGTGATGGACGGAATTATCGATGATAATACACAGCTTGTGATCGTGGGAACCGGTCAGGAACAGTATGAAGCTATGTTCCGTCATTATCAGAATTTATATCCGGAAAAGGTATCTGCGAATATTCTTTATTCCGACAAACTGGCACGTCAGTTATATGCAGCAGCGGATGCATTCTTAATGCCGTCCAGATTTGAGCCGTGCGGGCTGACCCAACTGATCTCTTTCCGCTATGGAACAGCTCCGATCGTACGTGAAACAGGCGGATTAAAGGATACCGTTATTCCGTATAATGAAGAAGATAACAGCGGTGACGGATTCTCCTTTGCAAATTATAATGCAAATGAAATGTTAGATGCAATCGACCGCGCAAAAGATTTATATTTTAACAATAAGAGAAGATGGAATCAGCTGATCGAAAGGGGCATGAAGAAAGACTTTTCATGGCATTCATCAAAACAGAGATATGAAGAGTTATATAACAGCCTGATCGTTGTTCCGGAACCAGCAGAAGCAGAGACAGAAGTGGAAGCTGCAGAAGAATAAATAAAACAAAACAGAAATAGATCCGGTCTGGGGATGTGTACCAGACCGGTCTTTGTCTATAGGGGGAACATTTATGTCAGGAAAAAGAGAAAACTATTTATCTTGGGATCAATATTTTATGGGAGTTGCCTTGTTGTCTGCTCAGCGGAGCAAAGATCCGAATACTCAGGTAGGAGCCTGTATTGTGAATCAGGAACATAAAATCCTCTCGATGGGCTATAATGGAATGCCGGTCGGATGTCATGATGATGATATGCCTTGGGCCAGAGATCGGGAACCGCTGGAATCCAAATACCTGTATGTCTGCCATGCCGAGTTAAATGCCATTTTAAACTATGGCGGCGGCAGTCTCCAGGGGGCGATTGTCTATGTCACGGAATTTCCGTGCAATGAATGTGCAAAGGCAATTATCCAGTCAGGTATTAAAGAGGTCGTTTATCTGTCAGATAAGTATGCAGATACGGATTCCACAAAGGCTTCGAAAAAAATGTTTAACATGGTAGGCGTAAAATATCGAGAATTCCAAAAAAAGAAAATAGAGATTCAAATGGAATTATAAAAAATGCGTGAGCATAAAGGAGAGATGTATGGATATTTTAAAAGTCTTGGAGCAAGAACTGAATGTACGCTACGAACAAGTGGAAGCTGCAGTGAAGTTAATGGATGAGGGGAATACGATTCCATTTATTGCAAGATATCGAAAAGAAGTAACCGGCTCCCTGAATGATGAAGTGTTAAGAAATCTGGATGAACGGCTGACTTATCTGCGTAATCTGGAGGCCAGAAAAGAAACAGTATTAAAAAATATTGAAGCACAGGGGAAACTGACCGATGAGCTGAAAAAAGCGATCGAAGATGCGCAGACCTTGATCGCAGTTGAGGATCTGTATCGTCCGTATAAGCAAAAACGGCGTACGCGAGCAATGATCGCGCGGGAAAAAGGACTTGGTCCGCTCGCAGATATGATCCGGCTGCAGATGATGAAACAACCGGTAGAACAGGAAGCCAAAGCTTTTTTATCCGATCAGGTAGAAACTGTGGAAGATGCGCTTTTAGGAGCGAGGGATGTGATTGCGGAAAGTATCGCGGATGATGCGGATTTTCGTACGTATATCCGAAAATATACATGGGATCATGGTAAGATCGTATCTGCACAGAAAGGAAAAGGACAAGAATCGGTCTATGAGATGTATTATGACTTTGAGGAAGAGGTAAAGAAAATTCCGGGATATCGCATCCTGGCAATCAACCGTGGAGAAAAAGAAAAAATACTCTCAGTAAAAGTTGATGTAGAAGAAGGGAAAATTTTACAATATTTAAAGAGAAAAATCATTCACCGTTCAGAAACACAGACAGAGGAACAGCTGAAAATAGCGATTGAAGATGCGTATAAACGGTTGATTGCACCGGCAGTGGAACGGGATATCCGTGCAGAATTGACCGAGCGTGCAGAAGATGAAGCAATGAAAGTATTTGGCAAAAATCTGGAGCAACTGCTTTTGCAGCCGCCGATCGCAGGGCAGGTCGTGCTCGGCTGGGACCCGGCATTTCGAACCGGCTGTAAGCTGGCTGTCGTTGATGAGACCGGAAAGGTGCTGGATACCATCGTTGTCTATCCGACGGCGCCGCAGAATAAGGTAGCGGAGACAAAAAAGACGGTCACTGCTATGATCCGAAAATATGGAGTAACATTGATCTCAATCGGAAACGGTACCGCATCCAGAGAGTCCGAACAGATCGTGGCAGAAATGTTAAAAGAGATTAAGGAACCGGTCTCTTATGTAATTACGAATGAAGCCGGCGCTTCCGTCTATTCTGCCAGTAAACTGGCGATGGAGGAATTTCCGAATTTTGATGTCGGGCAGCGAAGCGCGGCGTCGATCGCACGAAGAGTACAGGATCCGCTGGCAGAGCTTGTAAAGATCGAGCCAAAAGCGATCGGAGTTGGACAATATCAGCACGATATGAACCAGAAAAAACTGTCCCAGGTGTTGCAGGGAGTTGTAGAAGATACAGTAAATAAAGTTGGTGTTGATCTGAATACAGCATCTGTCTCTTTATTAGAATATGTATCGGGGATCAGTAAAACGATTGCCAAAAACATCGTTGCCTATCGGGAAGAACACGGGAAATTTACGAACCGCAGACAACTGTTGGATGTTGCGAAATTGGGGCCGAAAGCCTTTGAACAATGTGCAGGATTTTTAAGGATTTCGGGTGGAGATCAGCCTCTTGATGCAACTGCCGTACATCCGGAATCATATGAGGCTGCCGGACAGCTGTTAGCCGGTTTGGGATATGAGTTATCTGATCTCTCCGAAAAAGGATTTCAGAAGATCTCCGAAAAGATCCCGGATAAAAAGCAGATGGCGCAGACGCTTGGCATTGGTGAAATTACGCTTGATGACATTTTAAAAGAGTTGGAAAAACCGGGGCGGGATCCGCGGGAAGATATGCCAAAGCCAATGCTTCGCCAGGATGTAATGGAGATTTCCGATCTGAAAGAGGGAATGATTCTGAAAGGAACGGTCAGAAATGTCATTGATTTTGGTGCGTTTGTAGATATTGGCGTCCATCAGGACGGACTGGTACACATATCCCAGATTTCGGATCGTTTCATCCGGCATCCGATGGAAGTCGTATCGGTCGGAGATATCGTAGATGTAAAAGTATTAAGTGTCGATGAAAAGAAACATCGGATCGCTCTTTCTATGAAAAACATTTGAGAGAAACCGGAGTCATTGCTCCGGTTCTTTTTTTCTGATTTTTTTCATATGATGAAAGAGAATTGTTTGGAAGGGAGCAGAAATATGCAGGAAAAACAAAAGGAATTGTTTGATCAGTACGATATGGAACTGCTCCATGTGAGAAGAGGAAGGGGAGGACTGGTCTGTGAAACTACGGACGGAAGTTATGATCTGCAGGTATGCCGCTATTCTCCCAAAAGACTGGAGCAGGCGTTTCAAATAAAAGAAGAGTTGGTCGGGCAGGGATTTGACCATATCGACCAGTATGTTCGAAACAAAGAGGATGAATTGCTGACATATGACAGATATCAAACGGCTTATATTATGAAACGTCATTTTGATGGGAGAGAATGTGATATCCGAAGCCGGCAGGATATCCGGAAGGCTTCCGGGTGTCTGGGAAGGCTGCATCATTGTCTGAGGAATCTGCCTCTGGATGGATATCCGGAAAAAAGAAATCAGTTTCCGCAAAAAAGCCGGGAACTATTAAGGACCAGACAGTACATTGCGAAAAAGAATGAAAAAAAAGAGTTTGAAAAGTTGTTTTATCGTTATTTTTCTCTTTTCTGGAAAGAAATCGAAAACCGGATGGAGGAAATTTCTTTTGTTCCGGCGTTGTGTCACGGAAGTTACCATCAGCATCATCTGATCATCCTTCCGAATGGTCAGGCAGCAGTCATTCAGTTTGAAAATTTCTATGTTGGAAATCAGCTGGATGACCTGTTTTATCTCATGAGAAAAGCGCTGGAAAAGAATCAATACAGTCTGTCTTATGCGGAAACAATATTAGACGGGTATGAAGAAGAGCACAAATTGAATCAAAATGATTATCGGTATTTATATCGACTGTTAGCATATCCGGAAAAATACTGGAAACTGGCAAATCAGTATATGAATCACAGCAAATCATTCCTTTCACCGAAATTAACGGAAAAATTAATGGAAGAAGTTTCTTTGCAAGAGAAAAAGAAATATTTTCTACGTCAATTTCGATTAAATTATTTGTAAAAATACATATATTAATATAGAAGAAACAGAGGCATTACATTATGAAACAGTTTATTATGGTCATATGTCTTGTAGGAATTGTTTTTTTGCTGGGAGGCTGTATGGAAAAGGGAAAACAGCAGAACAGGAAAAGCACAGACTTTACTGTCTGCACAGAAGATCAGCTTCCGGATGAGGTAAAAACGTTAATTGAGCAAAAAAAAGAAACACCCTTCCAATTTACCTATCGATTGCAGAAAGATCAATATATTGCAATCGGCTATGGGGAACAAAACGGAGGGGGATACAGCATTAAGGTGGCGGAATGTTCTGAAGATTCCAACAATATCTATGTTGATACCACTTTATTGGGGAGTGAAGAATCTTTGGAAGATGTGAAAAGTTATCCATATATTGTTTTAAAATGTTTAAAATCGGAAAAAAAGGTTGTTTTCTTATAGAATTAGTGGGTTTTTCACACAATTTTTAGAAATGTTTTATTGATTTTGAAATAGGAAAACCATATAATGTTTACTATATGCAATGATAATAAAGCAGTTGTGTGTTGACTGCAGTGCAGGAGGAGAAAAGTTGGACGATAAGAATAAACGAAATGATAAAAAAAATGGCGATCAGATAAAAAAGATTATTGTTGTCATCATTATCACTTTGGTTTTAACAACATTTATTAACCGGGTGATCACAAGATATAACAGGGGATCGGAAACAGAAATTTCATACGATACATTCGTTCAGATGTTAGAGGATAAGGAAGTGGAATCTGTTACGATACAGGATGGAACCTATACCGTCGTTCCAAAGGAACAGGCAAATCCGCTTTCTAAGACGACTTATACGGTTACGGCAATCACGGATTATAAGATTGTGGACCGTTTGAATGAGTCAGGTGCAGAATTTCAGGCTCAATCATCCGATGGCTCGGATCTGTTCATCAGTTTCCTGGCAACCTGGGTGTTGCCGTTCATCCTTTTATACGGTTTCTTTTATTTAATGATGCGGAATGTCGGAAAAGGCGGCGGAGGCGTCATGGGCGTTGGAAAAAGTACTGCCAAGTTATATGTAGAGAAGAAAACCGGAGTGACATTTGCGGATGTCGCAGGGCAGGACGAAGCGAAGGAATCATTAACAGAGATGGTTGATTTCCTTCATAATCCGGAGAAATATCTGAAAATCGGAGCAAAACTGCCGAAAGGTGCGCTTTTAGTAGGACCTCCGGGAACAGGTAAAACTCTGCTTGCCAAAGCAGTTGCGGGGGAAGCCGATGTACCGTTCTTCTCATTATCCGGTTCTGATTTTGTGGAAATGTTTGTCGGTGTCGGTGCTTCCCGTGTGCGTGACCTGTTCAAACAGGCACAATCGATGGCACCTTGTATTATCTTTATTGATGAGATCGATGCGATCGGTAAGAGCCGTGATACCCGATTCGGAAGCGGAAATGATGAAAGAGAACAGACGCTGAATGCGCTGCTCGCTGAGATGGATGGATTTGATACATCAAAAGGATTGATCATCCTGGCGGCTACTAACCGTCCGGAAGTCCTTGACAAAGCATTATTGCGTCCCGGACGATTTGACCGGAGAGTGATTGTAGAACGTCCGGATCTGAAAGGACGTATTGAAACATTAAAAGTTCATTCGAAGAATGTATTAATGGATGATACTGTTGATTTGAAAGAAATTGCGCTGGCAACTTCAGGAGCCGTAGGTTCTGATCTTGCCAATATGGTAAATGAGGCGGCGCTGGCAGCTGTTAAAGCCGGACGTCACGCGGTCAGTCAGAAGGATCTGTTTGAGGCAGTGGAAGTCGTCATTGCCGGTAAGGAAAAGAAAGATCGTATCATGAGCGACAAAGAAAAGAGAATCGTTGCATATCATGAAGTCGGTCATGCGCTTGTAATGGCATTACAAAAGGAAAGCGAACCTGTACAGAAGATCACGATCGTTCCAAGAACGATGGGCGCTTTAGGTTATACGATGCAGACGCCGGAAGAGGAAAAATATCTTTCGACGAAAGATGAGATGATGGCAGATCTGGTTTCTTTCTATGGCGGCCGTGCAGCTGAAGAGATTAAATTTGATTCGGTTACAACCGGTGCTTCGAATGATATTGAGCGTGCAACATCTATGGCACGCGCCATGGTAACGCAGTATGGTATGTCGGAGAAATTTGGTATGATCGGTCTGGAACGAGTGACCGGACAGTACCTGGACGGCAGACGTGTGCTGGAATGTTCTGAGGTTACGGAAGCGGAGATTGATAAAGAGGTTATGCGCATTTTAAATGATGCATATGCAAAAGCTCTGGAATTACTCCGGGCACATATCGAAACCTTAGACAGAGTTGCGGAATTCCTGTTAGAACAGGAAACCATTACCGGAAAAGAATTTATGAAAATCTTCCATGAAGTGGAAGGGAAACATTCAGAACCAAAAGAGACGGAGGAGGTTTCTGTTGTTGCCGATACAGAGGAGTCTGCAGCAAAAGATGTAATTGCAGAAGATCCATCAGTTGTAGATGAGGCAGTGATGGAAAATAAAATAGAGGTTACGGATGTTGATGCAAGTCAGCAAAGTGACGAAGAATAAAAAGATGCGAAAAGGGCGACAGATGAGTCGTCCTTTTTTCGTGTGTTTATTGAGGAATCTTTCATTCTTGCGATTGAAAAAAGGAGATGTTTTCTGTGATGCTGTAAGGTGATATAATGGATAATTCTTTTACTAAATATATATAAAATTCCTTAATTAAATTAGGTAAAACAATGAAAATATTACATAGATTACATAGATTATATACACATATATATTGACAGAACATCAAAGGGGTAATATATTAAAAATATAGTTTATATTGCTTTATATAAAACAGCTATCTAAAGGGGGGATTTTATGAAAAAGTTATTAAGATACTGGCTTTTATTGACAGGCATCATTTGCCTGCTTTCCGGCTGTTCCGGTACGGACGGGACATCGGATGCCAGCGAAGGGAATGGACAGAGTACAGATACCGCAGCGGTAAATACGCAGACAGCATCGGACTTGGATGTATCGCCGGAAGATTATGAAGGAAAAGACTATCATTTTGATACGGATTATCAATCATTTTTCTTTATGCCGAACATTGCAAAAGGAGAGGCAGGATATTATTATTGGGAAGAAAATGATGAACGGCTATATTACTATGATACTGCCACGGCGCAGAGTGTGGTCTTATGTAATAAGGCTGACTGCACGCATGATGACGATACCTGTAATGCATATTTTAATGCAGCAAAGAAGGAAAACCAGGATGTCTTCTGCAAAACTTACATTCAATATTATGACGGTGCGGTCTATGTTACCGGTTATGATCCAAAAGGGAATGTCAACCTCTACCGGGTCGCTGCAGACGGTTCTTCCTGTGATAAATATATGTGTTTGTTTAAGCAGAACATGATGTCTCCATACGGTAACTCTCAGATCATTGATTTTACATATCCGGAAGTATGCATCCATCGGGGTTATGTTTACTTTATTAATAACATGGAAACAACATCGAAAATTTATCGTATGAAGATGGGCAGCGAAACGTCGGAGGTCATTTATGAAAATACAGGTCTTCGTCCGGCAGTCTACCGTATAAAACCATATGGAGATCAGATTTACTTCCAGGCCGGCAATTTTGAAGACGATACGTATATTGATATTGAAGGCGGCGTTTATGCCTATGATCCAGACACGGAAAAAGTCAGTTTATATAAAGAATCGGCGATCAGTCCTTACCTGTTTTATAAAGACGATCTGTATTATTCCGCTTCTGACGGCATTTATCATTATGACAAAGAGGAAGAACAGGATGAGAAAGTTCTGGATACGGAAAAAAATAATGCGGATTTTATGATGATCAATGATCAGATCGTCGTATATCTGGATGAAGATTCTAATATGTTTGTCTGTGATCTGGAAACGGACAGTACGCATACGATCGATGGAGACGGTATTACTACATGTCTGTTTGGAGACGGTCATTTTATGTTTGCAGAAGGATATAAAGAAGGGGATGCAAGCGGATTGTATGCGATAAAATTTAGTGATCTTTTACGAGCATCGGAATGGACCAATATAACGGATATGAGCAATGGAAATTAGAAGACTATTATACGACAAAAGAAATATCAGTATGATCGTGCTGTTGCTGCTGCTTTCTATGGCTATGTTTTTTTATCCGCCTGCCGGTGATGGAGTGCCGCAACAGCAAACGGGAAAGCAGGTTGAGGATATTATCGAGGAGAGCGATCGGTATGGAGGGATCAGTCTGTTTGCAGATACAGACAGTTTTGCTTATAAAAATGTGCAGAAAACAAAAGCGGATTATACAAGAATCCTATCCGTCGATGTACAGGAAGCAGATACTTCCTTCTTTGATTCCCTCATTTCCTGTGAAACGGTCAATTATCTTCTGTTCGCGATCGGTTTTCTGATCGCACTCAGTTATACAGATCCTGTCAGTCAGGGACTGAAAGGAATGACGTATGCGGCAAAGAACGGACGGGGACGCCGGCGGATCCGGCAGATCCTTGTATTAATGGCATGGAGCGGGATCGCAGTAGTTCTGCTGTACGGAGGTGCCATGATCATCTGGCTGCTCGGGACAGGAGCGGAAGGAGGGAAGATACTTGCTCTTCCTTTACAGACAATGTCTCTTGGGAGGCTGCTGCCGTTTCGGATCACAGTTTTTACGTATATGATGGCGGTGATCTTTTTTCGATGGCTGGTTCTCTTTCAGTTTGTGCTGATCCTGTGGTTTGCATTTCTGCTGTTGGAACATGTGATCCTGGCCTGCGGGGCGGTTACGATCCTGTTCTTAGCGGAATATGTGATCTGGCAGGTGATCGGAGTGAATTCTTCTTATCACCTGTGGAAATACTGCAATCTATGGTATCAGCTGTCTTCCAATGAGTATTTGTATACATATTTTAATATGAATATAGCCGGTTATCCGGTGGGACGGTATTTCGTGATCTTTGTTCAGATTCTGCTGGTTGGAGTTCTGTTATCGGCTGTTGCTTACTGGAAAGGAGAATACTCGAAATCAGGGGGGATCTCTGTCCGGATTTCTTTATCTCTGCCTTTTGGAAGGCGGATACAGGAGAAATTGACCTTGTTAACTGCGGAAATGTATAAATTACTGGTGATGCAAAAAGGGTTCCTGTTGATTTTACTATTTGCAGCCTTTATCGTTAATCAGAGCGATTTTGTGAATGTGACGAATACCGGTTATCAGGATCTGTATTATGATTTTATGGAGCAGTATGAAGGAGAACCCTCCAAAGAATCGGAGCAGTATATCCGGAGCTTTGCGAAAGAAGTCAATCAGGTGTCAAAAGAATATGAAGAGGCAGAAGAACAGTATGCGCAGGGAATGTTATCGGATGATGCGTATATCGCCGCTTCCATGAAATATGAATCCTATGAGAATGAGAGAGAATTCCTTGCCATGATCGAGCATCAGCAAAACTATCTGCAAAAATTAAAAAAGGAACAGGGAATATCCGGATGGTATGTCAATACGTATTGCTACCAGAGTATTTTTCAGCCGGTAATTTCTTTAAAATACGGGCTGTTGCTTGTCTTTACCCTGCTAACAGCAGTTTCTTCTGCGAAGATAGAGGCAGATGCCGGCACGATCAATGTGTTGAACAGCACGAGGCTCGGCAGAAGACAGCTGTTGTATAAGAAAGTGTTGGCAGTAAGCCTGACTGCAGGGATTATGTATGCCATTTTATTGGCAGTTACACTTGGCAGTGCTGTTTCCGTCTATGGAATATCGGTGCCAGATGCACCGGTGCAGAGCCTGGAATGGTATGCGGGACTGCCGCTTCCGGTCTCTCTGCTGCAGTGGATGATCCTGTATTACGGAATGATACTGCTCGTTTTTTTATTGGTTTCTATTGGGTTTACATTATTATTTCAGAAGGTGTTCCGTCATGCTTAAAGTCAGACATTTAAATAAAAGTTATAAAACAACTGCAGCGCTTTCCGATGTCAGTTTTGAATTAAAAGAAGGAATTTATGGATTTTTGGGACCGAATGGAGCTGGAAAAAGCACGTTGATCCATTTGATCACGGATAATATCCGCCGTGATTCCGGTGAGATCTTATGGAATGAGAAAGATATCCGTGTTCTTGATAAAGAATATCGGGACATCCTTGGTTATATGCCCCAGTATCAGGGGTATTATAAAGGATTTACGGCAAAAGCATTTCTCCTTTATATGGCGCAGCTAAAAGGAATGAAGAAAAAGGAGGCCGTCAGACGGACAGAGGAACTGTTGAAGATTCTCAACTTGTGGGAGCACCGGGATAAAAAAGCGGAGAATTTTTCAGGCGGCATGCGGCAGAGATTGATGCTTGCACAGGCTTTGCTGAATGATCCGAAGCTTTTGATCCTGGATGAACCGACCGCGGGTGTTGATCCGCAGGAACGAATCCGGATACGCAATTACATCAGCACGATTGCAAAAGGAAGGATCATTTTGATCGCGACGCATATCGTTTCTGATGTGGAAGCGATCGCAAACGAAATTTTTCTGATGGGAGCAGGGAAAGTGATCGAGCATGCTTCCCCACAGAAATTGATCCGGCAAGTATCGCCCTATGTTTATACGACAACCGTACAGTCAGTGGATGAGATCACACAGCTGGAAAAATCCTTTACCATCAGCAATATATACAACAGTATGCACGGAATACAGGTGAAATTGATCCAAAAGAGTCCGCAGGATCCGGAATTTCATACTTCCGGTTATGAACCGGCAGCAGCCAATCTGGAAGACGTATATCTGTATCATTTTTAAAGGTATTTGTGCGTATAATATCCCCATTGCTGTGGAATAATATGGTATAAAGGCAGATAGAATGGAGTGATATTATGACACAGCAGGAATTAGCAAAAGTGAGAGAATCCATCAGAAGATATATGGGGTATAAAGTGCGGTTTAGTGCCAATCAGGGAAGGCATCGGTATGAAACGGCGGAAGGCATCATATCGGAAACGTATCCCAATATTTTTGTTGTACAGGTTGTCAGCGATGATCCGTATAAAAACAATAAAAAAATGACTTTCAGTTATCACGATATTGTGACGAAGGATCTGAAAATGCAGTTGTTGACGAAGTAAGGAATAAAATCCTTTCTGCTTTCATAAATTATAAGAAAAGCAGGAGGGATTTTTTTATGGAATTAATCGAAAAGCAGTTAAAAACAACAGCGGTTAAAGCTGAAAAACAGATACAGATCACATTGGATGAGGATAAAAATGTACCGGATACAAAAATCGATATTGAAAAGATCATTTTATCGAAAGGGAATATCAAGATTCAGGAATCGGAGATCATGGTAGACCGGATCCGCGTTAACGGGGAACTGGAAGGAGAGGTGCTGTATCTTGGCACGGATGGCAATAGCCGTTGCAGTGTTATGGAGTTTGCCATTGATTTCGAAGAATATTTTCATATTGAATCGGTTGTTCCAACGGATCATGTTTCGATCATGCCTGAGCTGGAGGATCTGAATATCATGCTGATCAATTCCAGAAAAATCGGAATCCGGGCCGTGCTGAACTTTTTTATTACGGTATCGGATGGAAAAGAGATGGAAGCGATTGAAGATGTGGACGGGGACGGCGTGCAGACATTACATAAAAATCTCCATATGACACAGCTGGTTGTCGATAAGAAGGATATCGTCCGATTAAAAGAAGAGACAGCTCTGCCGGCGAATAAACCGAACATCTATGAGCCGCTCTGGAGTTATCTCGGATTTCAGAAAGTAGAGAGTAAGATTTACGATCATAAGATCGGAATCCAGGGAGAACTGTACCTGTTTTTGCTGTATCTTGGAGAAGAGGAACATATGCCGCTTCAGTTTATTGAGTGGGAAATCCCGATAAGAACGGAACTGGAATGCTATGAGTGCATGGAAGGAATGGTCGGCAACATCGGATATCGGATCACAAGTCAGAACCTGGAAGTAAAGCCGGATATTGATGGAGAAACGAGGATTTTATCTGCAGAGATCGGATTGGAAATGGATTTGAAAGTGTATGAGGAAGAAGAAGTCCGGATCCTGGAGGATGTTTATCACTGGAAAAAGGACTTAATCCCGCATTACGAAAATGTTTCGTATCAACATCTTGTAGCAAAAAATGCGGCAAAGATGAAAATGGATCAGAGGGTTTCTTTACATCAGGTAAAAGGGAGAATTTTGCAGATTTTATATATGGATGGAAGCTGTAAGGTGGATGAAATGGAAATCGTCGATAAAGGAGTCCGTGTGGAAGGCGTTTTAGACGGTGTCGTTTTATACCTGACATCAGATGACCATCTTCCGATCAACAGCATGCCGGTCGTAATTCCTTTTTCCTATGTGATCGAGGCAAAAGAAATGAAACCGGACGATCATTATCGGATCCATGCGGCACTGGATCAGGTGAGCGCCGTCTTTATCGATGGAGATGAGATCGAGGTCAAGGCTGAGATCACGTTTGATATGATCGTGCTTTCCCCGGAATCCGCAGACGTTATCGTGCAGATTGAAGAAAAGGAACTGGATATGGAAAAGCTGCAGCAGATGCCGAGCATTGTCGGATATATTGTGAAACCGGGAGATACGCTGTGGACAATTGCAAAAAAATATTATACGACGATGGATTCGATCAAAAAATTAAATGAAGAAGTTGGAGAAGATGTCAAGCCGGGAATGAGGATCCTGATCGTGAAAGAAATCGAGGAAAGTCTCGATTTATAAGGCTTGCAATTGATATTTGAATTCGTTATAATAAGTTTGTATACATAATACTGCACAAAAATCAGTACAATTTAAAAAGATAAAAGGATCGGAGAAGGAGATATGATGAGGGAATTACAACTGCGTGCTTATGGAAAGATAAATCTCGGTTTGGATGTTGTCCGTAAAAGGGAAGACGGATATCATGAACTTCGGATGATCATGCAGACAGTTGGGTTATATGATGAATTGAAGATGAAGGTAATTCCGGAAGACGAAATTCGTTTGTCCGTGAATTTATCCTTTTTACCAACGAATGAGAACAATCTGATCTGTAAAGCGATCGCGATGTTGAAACAGGAATTTGGCATTCGGGAAGGAATTGAGGCGAGACTGGAAAAGAGGATTCCGGTCGCTGCCGGCATGGCCGGAGGAAGTTCCGATGCTGCGGCAGCACTGGTGGGAATGAACCGGCTTTTCCGCCTTGGATTATCGAAAAAGCAGTTAATGGAATATGGCGTTCGTCTGGGAGCAGACGTTCCGTATTGTGTTATGCGTGGAACTGCTCTTTCAGAAGGAATCGGGGAGATCCTGACTCCGCTTCCGCCGATGCCATCATGTTATATCCTGCTTGCAAAGCCGGGAATCAGCGTTTCGACGAAGTATGTGTATCAGAACTTAAAGGCGAATGAACTGACCGATCATCCGGACATTGACGGAATTGTGGATTCCTTAAAAAATGGAGATCTGCAGGGTATCTGTGACCGTCTTGGGAATGTTTTGGAGACCGTAACGATCAAGGATCATCCGATGATCGATGAAATTAAGACATTCTTGATCGAACAGGGGGCATCCGGTGCTCTTATGAGCGGAAGCGGACCAACGATATTCGGAATCTTTCAGGAAAAAAGCACGGCCAGAAAAGCGCTGGAAAATATGCGTCAATTTCCATTTATTAAGCAGGCATATGTTGTAGAACCATTTAACACAAGAAAATAGTATTAGGGGATAAGGAACATGAATGATAAGTTAAAAGTGAATATGAACGAATATCTGCCGTTGCGGGATGTTGTCTTTAACATTTTGCGGCAGGCGATCATTACCGGCGAGTTTGCACCCGGAGAACGACTGATGGAAATTGCTCTGGCGGAACGTCTGGGCGTGAGCCGTACACCGGTCCGTGAAGCGATCCGAAAACTGGAGCTGGAAGGGCTTGTCGTGATGATTCCGAGAAAAGGTGCGGAAGTTGCAAAGATTACGGAAAAGGATTTAAGGGATATCCTGGATGTACGCTGTGCCCTGGAAGAATTGAGCGCTTCCCTCGCAGCAGAAAAGATTAATGAGGAACAGAAAAAGGAATTGAAGTTTGCACTTCTGGCTTTTGAAAAAGCGATCCAGTCAGGAGATACGGCGGAGATAGCGGATAAAGATATGGATTTTCATGATGTGATCTTTGAAATTGCGGATAATCCGCGTCTGACAACGATCGTAAATAACCTGAGGGAACTGATCTATCGTTATCGTCTGGAATATGTCAAAGATTTCGATTACCACGATACGCTGATCACAGAGCATCGAAAGCTGACCGAAGCAATCCTGAATCATGAGGGAGAGAAGGCGCAGCGTATTATGAAAAAACATATATATAATCAGGAAATCACAGTGATTAAAAATATTCAGAATTAAAAAAGCAGCAGGCATTTGCATATGGGGACAAATGCCTGTTTCTCAATATTTACTATTTGAAGAAAGGAAACAGAGCAAATGCACGCGATAAAAAAAGCATACTGCAGAGTATTTCAGACAGGTTTAAAACTGGCACTTCCCTTTTTGCCATACCGGAAACCGAAGATTATAAAAAATGTGGCAGAGATTCCGGAAGTGTTAAAGAAGAAAAAACGTGAAAAAGTACTGATCATTACAGATTCGGGTATCAGCAAACTGGGATTGACAAAACGTCTCGAGATTGAGCTGATCGATGCTGGCATTCCGTATGTTTATTATGATAAAACTGTGGCAAATCCGACAACAGATAATGTGGCAGAAGCGCTGGAACTGTACCATACACATGAATGTCAGGCAATTATCGGTTTTGGCGGCGGTTCCAGTATGGATTGTGCAAAGGCCGTCGGCGTAAAAGTTGCCCGTCCGAAAAAGCCACTGTCTAAAATGAAGGGGATTTTAAAGGTATTAAAACCGATCCCTTTATTGATCGCAGTTCCGACAACAGCCGGAACCGGAAGTGAAACGACGCTTGCAGCCGTGATCGTAGATTCTGAAACACGGCATAAATACGCGATCAATGATTTTCCGTTAATCCCAAACTACGCGGTATTAGATCCGAGGGTTACGCTGAGCCTTCCGAAGTTTGTCACTGCTACGACCGGTATGGATGCGTTAACGCATGCGGTGGAAGCCTATATTGGACGCTCTACGACGGCAGGAACACGAAAAGATGCACTCATGGCTGTAAAACTGATCTTTGAAAACCTTGATACGGCATACGTGGACGGAAAAAATAAAGCAGCGCGGCAAAACATGCTGCTGGCCGCTTATGATGCCGGATGCGCGTTTACGAAATCCTATGTCGGATATGTTCATGCGGTAGCGCATTCATTAGGCGGAGAATACAATGTTCCTCATGGATTGGCCAATGCGATCCTGCTGCCGTTTGTATTGGAGGAATATGGCGAAGTGATCCATCCAAAATTGAAAAGGCTGGCGATCGCAGCAGGGATCGTTGGTGAGGAAACACCGCAGGATGTAGCGGCACGGATTTTTATCGATGAGATAAAAGATATGAAAAAGCGATTCGGAATCGGAGATACGGTGCTGGAAATTCGTGAAGAAGACATTCCAAAACTTGCAAAATATGCGGACAAGGAAGCCAATCCGCTGTATCCGGTTCCGGTTTTAATGGATGCAAAAGAACTGGAGAAATTCTATTATTTATTGATGGAACGGGGAGAAGAAAGATGAGATCAGAAGAAATCAGGGAAATCGTCAAAAAACAGAGAGAATACTTCTATCAGGGAAAAACGCTGAATGTAGATATGCGGATCAGGATGTTAAAAAGACTGAAAGGCTGCATTCAGGAGTACGAGCAGGAAATCGGCGAAGCAATCCGGAAGGATCTCGGAAAAAGTGCAGTGGAAAGTTACATGTGTGAGACCGGGCTTACGCTGAGCGAGATCAGTTATATGATACGGCATGTAAAAAAATATGCGAAGGAAAGGACAGTATGGACACCGTTATCCGAGTTTTGTTCCAGAAGTTTTAAGAAGCCGTCTCCATACGGGGTAGTACTGATCATGAGCCCGTGGAATTATCCGTTTTTACTGACGATGGAGCCGCTCGTGGATGCGCTCGCGGCGGGCAATACGGTTGTCGTAAAGCCGAGCGCTTATTCTCCAAATACGAGTACCATTATGAGCAAGATCATCCGGGAATGCTTTGATGAGCGCTATGTAGCGGTCGTAACCGGTGGAAGAAAAGAAAATACTTGTCTGTTGGAAGAAAAATTCGATTACATCTTCTTTACCGGAAGCCAGGCAGTCGGCAGGGTCGTGATGGAAAAAGCGTCAAAGAACCTGACGCCTGTTACTCTGGAATTGGGTGGGAAAAGCCCGTGTATCGTGGAAAAAACAGCGAATATTAAGCTGGCGGCAAAGAGGATCGTGTTTGGTAAGTATTTAAATTGCGGGCAGACGTGCGTAGCGCCGGATTATATTTACTGTGATGAGGAAATTCGGGAGCAGCTCATCGGGGAGATCCGACGCCAGATCCGGAAACAGTTTGGCAGGAAACCATTGAATAATCCAAATTACGGAAAAATAATCAATGAAAAGCATTTTCAACGGATATGCGGTCTGATCGACCGAAAGAAAGTTGTGTGCGGCGGTAAATCGAATGTGTCCACACTTCAGATCGAACCAACGGTGATGGATCGGGTTACTTTTGAAGATGCTGTTATGCAGGAAGAAATTTTTGGTCCGGTTATGCCGATTTTAACATATCAGTCTGTCGATCAGGCGATCAAAAAGATTAATTCTATGCAGCATCCGCTTGCGCTTTATTTGTTTAGCTCCGATAAAGAGGTGATCCAAAAGGTAACGGAGCGATGCGGATATGGCGGAGGATGCATCAATGATACAGTCATCCATCTGGCAACGAGTGAAATGGGATTTGGCGGCTTTGGAGAAAGCGGCATGGGATCTTACCACGGAAAAGACGGGTTTGATACATTCAGCCATTATAAGAGCATCGTAGATAAAAAGACCTGGCTGGATCTGCCGATGAGATACCAGCCTTACCGGAAAATCTATGATAAACTGATCCATCTCTTTTTAAAATAAATAATATTTCATTTTCTACACATACTAACTCCTGAAAAGGAGTTAGTATGCAGATCAAAACATATATTTTTCAGGATTTACAATTAAATATCGATTATCTGAACCGGAGGTTTGAAGATTGCAATGATATCATAAAAAAAAGGTTTCAGATCGGTACACGCCGAAATCATGCGTGCTATCTGCTTTATACAGATGGTCTCGTTGATTATGTTATGATCCAGGATAATGTGATCCGCCCGTTGCTCATTGATCCGCTAAAAGAGTATCCGGATTCGGTGGAGAACTGGATCATTGAAAGCGCTGACCGCAGAAAACTGTTTGATATGGAAGAAGCCATTACGAATATTCTTGCCGGCAATACGCTGCTGTTTTTTGACGGCTGTGATTTTGCAATTATGGTATCCAGCAAAAAGTTTCCATCCAGGGGAATCCAGACGCCGGATGAAGAAGTATCGATTCGGGGACCGAAAGACAGTTTTAATGAAAGTCTTCGATTCAGCACTGCGTTGATCCGCAGAAGAATCCGGGATACGCGGCTGAAAGTGGAACAGCTGCAAGTAGGCGTGCGCAGCAAGACGGATGTGGCGCTTATGTATATGAAAGATCTTGTACGGCCGGAGATCATTCATCAGATCCGGACGGAACTGGATCAGATTTGTGTGGATGGGATCTTAGACAGTGGGATGCTCGAACAGTTTTTAGAAAAAAAGGTAAACTCTCCTTTTCCGCAGTATCAACATACGCAAAGGCCGGACAAGGTTTCCAGTGGAATTTTAGAGGGCAGGATAGCGCTTGTTGTGGATAACTCGCCGGAAGTATTGCTGCTGCCGGTTACGTGGAATGTCTTTTTTCAGGCAGGAGATGATTATTATAACAGGTGGGAAGCCGCAACTTTCGGCAGACTTCTCAGATATGCTGCTGCTATGATAGCGATAGGACTGCCGGGTTTTTATATCGCTGTTGCGGATTTTCATACAGACGTCATACCGACTGATCTGATCCTGTTTTTTGCAAAAGCGAGAGAAAGCGTGCCGTTTCCGGTTGTCATAGAAGTGCTGATGATGGAAATCGCATTTGAACTGCTCCGGGAAGCGGGCATCCGTCTTCCGGGACAGCTCGGTGGAACGATTGGAATTGTAGGAGGTCTGATTGTCGGACAGGCTGCGGTAGAAGCCGGTTTGGTAAGCACAATTGTTGTGATCGTTGTCGCACTTACCGCGATCGCATCTTTTTCTGTCCCGAGCGAAAGTTTTCGATCAGCTTTCCGGCTGTTAAAGTTCGGAATGATCGCGGCTTGTGCTTTATGGGGACTCTACGGATATTTTCTTGGTTTCCTGGCGATTTTGATCCATCTGTGCAGTCTGGAAAGCTACGGGGTTCCTTATCTGTCTCCAGTTGTCGGCGGCGGAGAAAGAAAAGATGATCTCGTTCGGATGCCATGGCGGATGCTGAAGATGAGGCCGGCCTTTACACGGTCGGATGCGAGAAGAAGACAGAACAGGAAATGAGAGGTATGTGTAGGAAATGATTTCAGATCGTCAGATGAAACGGACGTTAATGATCGAACTGTTTAGTACTACGGGGTTGTTTTTATCCGCAATGGCGCAAAATCTGCAGCAGCTTGCAGCTGGAATGGCAGGCGCAGCAGTTTATGCTATATATTTTTTATGGATTGGAAGGAATTATGATATTGCGCAGACGGGAAAGATCAGGAAGGCAGTCTACAGCTTCCGGTTTTTCCTGTATGCTTGTTTTCTGGGAAGCCTGCAGAAACTTCTCGTGTCAGACATGCTTCTGTACGGCAGCAGCGAATGGTATGTATTTCTTCCACTGTTTTTACTGGCATTGTACGCAAACCGGGGAGGCAGGGAAGAGCGGGCGCGTCTGATGGAAGCATTGTTCTGGTTTATCTTTCTTCCACTCTTTCTTGTGCTGATTTTAGCGGTCAAAGAAATCCATTTTCCTTTTCTCATGGAGGGAGAATTTCGGCCGGAACGAAGCATCCGTGTTTTTTTATGTTTTTGCTCTCTGGAAATCCTTTTATTCTTTCAGGGAAAACGAAAGGAGAAAACAAAAGCCCTGCTATTTGTATTTGTCTTAAATGTTCTTGTTTTTGCCGTGACAGCAGGCATGTACGGAACGAAGATTATACAGGGCGCCGAACTTCCGGTTATTACGATCATCCGAATGATTCGTCTGCCGGGAGGCTTTGTAGAACGTCTGGATATCTTTATTCTCTCATTTTGGATTCTGAGTTTGTTTGCCATCTTCAGTGCGTATTGTTTTTATGGAACAATCTACTGGAAAAAAGAGGGGAAAAAACTGCCGGTCGTGAGCCTGCTCTTTTATACGGGAGTTTTTATTGTCACGGCATGGAATAATATGGATCTTCAGACGCTGATCAACACTTTTCAGACATATGTATTGTGGGTGGATATCCCGCTGGCTGTACTTTTGCCGCTTCTTGGCAGTTCCCGGATGAAACGTACGATAGCTGTTACGATGATCGCGACACTGCTATTTATCGTGACCGGCTGCGGTCCAAACCGTATTGATATCGAAGACCGCGCTTATATATTGGCGCTGGGCGTGGAAAAACAGGATTTCTTGTGGAATGTTTCCTTTTTTTTGCCGGATGATCAATGCATAGAAGCTAAGGGAAGGGACTGGGAAGAAGTAAAGGAGTCTTTTCAGCGTGTCAGTGGAAAGGCATTGGAAATGGGACATTTGAAGGCACTTGTCATTGCAGACGGTACGGATGTGACGGAACTGGAAGCGGAATGGAAAGAAGAAAATTATCCGAAAACGGTGCTGTTGTTTGAAACGTTAGATTCGATGGAGCAGTTGCAGGAGGCCGATAAAAAAGATAAAGCCCCTCTCGGGAGTGAGCTGACAAATCTGGCGAAACGGAATCAAAGGCAAGTCACGCTGGGTGATTATCTTTCCGGGCAGAAAAAGATTCCACGTCTGCGGATCAGAACGGATTTGCTCATGATTGAATAGGAACATTTTTTCCTATTTTATGCCTTCTTTTTCTGTGTTACTATAAATACAGAACATGAAAGAAACCCCCAGGAAAGGAAGAAAGAGATATGAGAATTTTAATTGATGACGCAGATTTAACAAAGATTGAACAGTTTTTTGATATGTATCCATATGATGGTGTAACGACAAATCCGACCATTTTAAGTAAAACAGGTAATCCGGATCCGATGGATCAGTTAAAAAAGATTGTTGCATTGATGCCGGAAGGCACGGATCTGCATGCACAGGTACTCTCTACAGAAACCGATGATATGGTAAAAGAAGCAGAACACATGACAGAGGTGCTTGGCAAAGGTAAGATCAATTTATATATTAAAGTTCCGGTAACGGCAAACGGATTAAAAGCGATTTCTATCCTTTCTAAAAAAGGAATTAATGTAACAGCAACAGCAGTTTACGGTGTGATGCCGGCATTTATGGCAGCAAAAGCGGGAGCAAAATACCTGGCTCCGTATGTAAACCGCCTGGATGTATTAGGATATGACGGTGTAAAGATTGCGATCGATATCCATACAGCAGTAAAAGCAGCAGGTTATGAAGCGGAAGTGCTTGGTGCAAGCTTTAAGAATTCTCAACAGATCCTGGATATGGCCAAAGCAGGAATCGGTTCTGTAACGGTAGGTTCCGAGCCTCTGTCTAAACTTGCATATAATGGAATTGCAGAAGATGCGGTAAAAGCATTCATTCAGGATTTTGAAGGATGCTGTGGTGAAGGAAAGACCATGTTAGATTTCGAATAAGAAGTTTAAAAAAAGAAAAATCGGTCAATCCTTATGATAGAAAGTCATAGGGAGGGACAGATAATGTTAATGAAAAGAACGATCATGAGATTCCCGGCTTTGCTGGGAATCTTTTTTTCTCTGATATTTTTCTCAGGTGGATATTGTATGGCAAATGGAGTGGAGTATGAAAACTTCAGCGACTGTGATTTGATCCGGTTCCATATCCGGGCACAGAGCAATGCCCGTATCGATCAGGAAGCGAAAATGGCGGTCCGGCAGGATGTATTATCTTATATAGAAGAGAAGACAAAGGATTGTAATAAGAAAGAAGATGTGCGCAGTCGAATCCTTTCTTATCGTTCGGAGTTGGAAAAAATCATTGAAAAAAGGCTGAAGTCCTACGAAATGCAGCCGGTTATTTCGATTTATTTTACAAAAGAGTTTTTTCCAATGCGCAAATATGGGCAGACAATTGTTCCAGCCGGAATTTATGAGGCGCTGCGCATTGATCTGGGACGTGCCAGAGGAAAAAACTGGTGGTGTATGCTATATCCCGGCCTTTGTCTGATCGATTCTGAGCACGTCCTCGAAAATCCGGAGGATAAAGAGAAACTGGAACAACTCTTTGAAGGGGAAAACGTCAAAACGGAGTACCGAAGCTTTTTTCTAAAGTTATGGAAGAATATCACCGGAGACTAACCCCTTTTATACAAACCCGGTTGTCCGCAGAAGAAATACCCAGAACGTCAGGCTGATAGAAGACAGAAGCGTTGCCAAAACGATGATGCTGGACGTTAAGACGTCATCATTGCCCATATTTTTTGCCATAATATAACAGCTGACCGTTGTCGGAGAACCGAGCATGATCAGAATTGCGATCATGGCTTCGCCGTGAAAACCGAGATACATGGCGACTGGCAGAAAGAGTGCCGGCAGAAGGAACAGTTTGATCGCAGTTGCTGCGATTGTCGGTTTCATCTTTGCCAGAGCCTTCCTGCCTTCAAATCCGGCTCCGACTAACAGCAATCCGAGCGGAGTTGCGGTTACCGCAAGGTTATTGATGCATTTGTCGATCATATCCGGAAAATCGATATGAAGAAACGAAAATGGCAGGCCGAGAAAAATCCCAAGGATGATCGGATTTTTCAAAATGTTGATCGCCGCATTTTTTAAACTTCCACTCTGGCTTCCGCTGCCGCGCATCGTCAGAACGAGAACCGAATAAATATTATACAGCGGAACGCTGGCGACAATCATCAGTGGTCCGACTGTCGAATATCCGTAAATATTTTCGATAAATGCGATTCCGAGGATGGCTGCGCTTCCGCGAAATGACGCCTGAACAAAGGCGCCGATCATGGAACGGTCTTTCATAAAGAGTTCGGTGAACAGCCAGATTCCCCAAAACATACAAGATGTTACGATCATGCAATACAGAACATATTTCAGATCAAATACATTCCGGATATCTGCACCGGAAATGTCACGGAATAGGAGCGCCGGAAGAGCAACGGAAAATACGAATTTGTTTCCGGCACTTAAGAAACCGTCATTGAGCATGCCTTTTTGTCTTAAAAACCATCCGATCAGAATGATAAAAAAAATTGGAACGGTAGAATTCAGACTGAAAAGAAAATCATTCATAATCATTCCCCCATGTTAAAGATCATTTTTATCATAAATCAAATTATATGCATATGCAAGATTTGGCAGAAAAAGATAGTGACAGAATCTATGAATTTAGAGGAAATACCAGATTGAAAAAAGCAAATAGATGGGGTACAATGGATAAATAATGATTTTTTATAAAGGAGTATGTTATGAAAAAAAATGTAGTTGTCTTATTTGGCGGAAATTCATCAGAACATGATGTTTCCTGTATATCAGCTCAAACAGTCATTAAAAATATTGACATAGATACATATAATATTTTATTGGTCGGAATTACGCGTGAAGGCGGCTGGCTGTATGTCGATACCATCGATGCGATCGCGGACGGAAGCTGGAGAGAATCCAAAATTTCTGCAGTCATCTCACCGGATACGACAAAAAAAGAACTGATCCTGTTTAAAGACGGGGGATATGAAACAAAACCGATCGATGTCGTATTTCCGGTTCTTCACGGATTAAACGGAGAGGATGGAACCGTACAGGGACTTTTAGAACTGGCAAAAATTCCTTATGTCGGATGCGGTGTGATCGCTTCAGCCGTTTCTATGGACAAGGTTTATACAAAGATCATTGTAGATACATTAGGAATTCATCAGGCTTCTTTTGTCGATATTCGTCAGGAAATGCTCGATGATATGGATAAAGCCGTTATGGAAGTAGAAGATCAGCTCGATTATCCGGTATTTGTAAAACCATCTTGTGCAGGTTCTTCCCAGGGCGTTTCCAAAGCGCATAATAGAGAAGAACTGATCGCTTCCCTGAAGCTTGCTGCTCAGCACGACCGTAAGATTCTCGTAGAAGAGACGATCATTGGACGAGAAATCGAATGTGCGGTATTGGGTTCTAAGGATGTCAAAGCATCCGGAGTTGGGGAGATTCTTGCTGCAGCAGAATTTTATGATTTTGATGCAAAATACAACAATGCGGAATCCAAAACCGTAGTTGATCCGGATCTTGCTCCGGAAACGGTAGAAAAGATCCGCAACTTTGCAGTCCGTATTTTCAAGGCAGTGGACGGATTCGGACTTGCAAGAGTGGATTTCTTTGTTGCCAAGAAAAAGAACGGTAAAGACCGCGTGATCTTTAATGAGATCAATACGTTACCTGGATTTACGGCGATCAGCATGTATCCAATGCTTTGGAAAGCAAGAGGCATTGAAACAAAAGAACTCGTAAATCAGTTGATTGAGATGGCTTACGAAAGATTTTAGAGGATCAATATGACAAAAGATGTGTTAGTGCAGGTGTCAGGAATTCAGACGGCTGAAGAAGAAGGCGAGGAAATCGTCCTGATCGCACCGGGAACCTATTATTTAAAAAACGGAAAGCACTATTTCCTTTATGAAGAAATCGACGATGAGGGAACGGTTTCCAAGAATGTTATCAAAGTGACACCGGATCTCGTGGATCTCATTCGGAAAGGCGTAACGAGCAGCCACATGATATTTGAAGAAGGAAAGGAAAACCTGACATATTACGATACTCCGTTTGGCAGTATGTTAATGAGCATTACAACTTCCCGCATTCTGTTCCGGGAGGTCAGCAATTCCAGAATGGAACTTGAAGTAGACTATGCGCTATCGATGGACGGAAAGCATATGTCTGACTGCAGCATTAAGGTAGAAGTAACGGCCAGACAGTAACAAGAAAATTGAGAGGAAGGATAAAAGAATGAATCTAAAAGGCAGAGATTTTTTAACATTAAAAGATTTTACCCCGGAAGAGATTGAATACCTGATCGATCTTGCGGCAGATTTGAAAGATAAGAAGAAAAAAGGCGTGCCAATGGATGTTCACCGCGGGAAAAACATTGCGCTCATCTTTGAGAAATCGAGCACGAGAACGAGATGTGCCTTTGAAGTAGCGGCCAGCGATCTCGGCATGGGAAGCACTTACCTTGGACCGACCGGTTCTCAGATCGGAACAAAAGAAAGCATTGCGGATACCGCACGTGTTTTATGCCGGATGTATGAAGGAATTGAATACCGGGGATACGGACAGGAAATCGTAGAAGAACTTGCAAAATATTCCGATGTTCCGGTATGGAATGGCTTAACGAATGAATATCATCCAACACAGATGCTTGCAGACATGTTGACGATCAAAGAGCATTTTGGTAAGTTAAAAGGCTTAAAATTAGCTTATCTTGGAGATGCAAGATATAATATGGGAAATTCTTACATGGTTGTATGTTCGAAACTGGGCATCGATTATGTCGTATGCACAAACAAAGCGTATTTTCCAAATGAAGAGCTGGTCGCTCAGTGCCGTGAATATGCAGAAGCTTCGGGTGCACAGATCACATTAACGGAAGATATTGATGCAGTTGCCGGTGCGGATATCGTATGTACGGACGTATGGGTATCTATGGGAGAACCGGATGAAGTATGGGAAGAACGGATAAAAGCCTTTACTCCATATAAAGTGACAAAAGATGTTATGAAAAAAGCAGGTCCGAATGCGATCTTCTTACACTGCCTGCCATCTTTCCATGATGTAAAGACAAAGATCGGGCAGGATATTTATGAACGTTTTGGCATTGCCGATATGGAAGTAACAGATGAAGTGTTCGAATCCGGGCAGTCGAAAGTCTTTGATGAGGCGGAAAACCGTATGCATACGATCAAAGCTGTTATTTATGCGACATTGGGAGAAAAGTAGACGATGAAAACAAAAATCCTGACATATCTTAGGAATACCGATGAATATTTGTCGGGAGAGCAGCTGAGCAGACAGTTTCAGGTTAGCCGTACGGCTGTTTGGAAGTACATGAAGCAGCTGAGGGAGGAGGGCTATGAGATTGAATCAGTGCCTCGAAAAGGATATCGTCTGCTCAAGACCGCGGATAAAGTAACTGCAAGTGAGATTTTAAGCCAGAATAAGGCGCAATGGGTCGGACAGGAGATCGAATACTTTGAATCGACGGATTCAACAAATAACCGAATCCGTTCGTTTGCGGAAAACGGACGGAAGGAAGGGCTGTTGGCAGTTGCGGAAGAACAGACAGGCGGAAAAGGCCGGTGGGGAAGGAACTGGGTTTCTCCGAAGGGAACCGGCATTTGGATATCTCTGCTGTTAAGACCTCAGATTGAACCACAGAAAGCATCCATGGTAACGATCCTGGCAGCACTTGCTCTGGTAAAGGCCATAAAGAGGACGATTGATCTGGACGTGCAGATCAAATGGCCGAATGATGTGATCATCAACGGGAAAAAAGTCTGTGGCATTTTGACGGAAATGAGTGCGGAACTGGAGGCCATCCATTATATTATCGTTGGAATCGGCATCAATGCGAATACGGAACAGTTTGATGAAGAAATCATGGACAGGGCGACTTCCATCTATCTGGAAAGTGGAAAAAAGATAAAGAGGGCAAAGCTGATCGTGGAATTCTGTCAGGAGTTTGAACAGCTTTATGAGATATTTATCGAACGCGGCGATCTGGAAAATGTGAAAGAAGAATACGAATCCTGTCTGATCAATATCGGAAAAACCGTAAAAATCATAAAAAATAAACAGGAACTCATTCGAAAAGCAATTGGGATCAACGAACTGGGTGAACTGATCGTTGAGGATGACAAAGGAACCCGGGAAACCGTATTTTCCGGAGAAGTTTCTGTACGCGGACTGTATGGCTATGTATGAAAATATGTATAAAATTGGCAGAAAATACAGACAGGAGGACTTATGTATCAGGATAAGATAGTCTTATGTGGAGCCAGTGCATATGAAAAAAAATTTTATTTAAATGAGGATTTCTCTTCATTACCGCAGCAGGTGAAAGATGAACTGAAAATTGCCTGTGTATTATACACGGCAGAAGTAGGAGGGGTGATTACTCTGGAATTTGACCAGGATGGGCATCTTAATATTGTTGCTTCCTCAAAAGAAAATGACCTGTTGTTTGATGAAATAGGAAGTGCACTAAAGATTAAAGATATGCAGATAAAGAAACAGGAATTGTGGGAAACCTTGGAGCTTTATTATAAGGTTTTCTTTTTAGGAGAAGATCTGGAATAGCAGTTTAAAACTGCATTTGATAGGAGAAAATGATATGTTATTAGTGGTAGATGTGGGAAATACCAATATTACAATGGGTATTATGGACGGTCAGGAGATTTTAGGTACCTTCCGCATGACAACAAAAGACAGCAGAACATCAGATGAATACGGCGTACTGGTATATGATATGATCCGTAGAAAAGGATTCAAACCGGAAGAAATTGAAGATACGATCATCGCATCGGTAGTACCGAAGATGATGTATTCGTTTACCAATGCAATTTATAAATATTTTGGAAAAAATCCGATCATTGTCGGTCCCGGGATTAAAACAGGGATCAGTATCAAAACCTCTAATCCGAAACAGCTCGGGGCAGACCGGATCGTTGATGCAGTTGCTGCATATGAGATTTATGGCGGTCCGGCGCTGGTGATCGATTATGGAACAGCAACAACATATGACTTGATCAATGAAAAAGGCGAATTCCTTGCGGGGTTGATCGTACCGGGGATTCAGACATCGGCAAATGTGTTGTGGCAGGCAGCGGCAAAACTGCCGGAAATTGAAATCAAAAAGCCAAAGACGATCTTGGCAAAAGATACCGTTTCCGGCATGCAGGCAGGAGTATATTTCAGCTGCATCGGGGAGACAAGCTATATAGTAAAACGATTTAAACGGGAGACAGGAATCAAAGATCTGAAAGTCATCGCTACCGGAGGATTAGGAAAGATCGTATATGATGAGAAAGGTCTGATCGATATTTACGATCAGAACCTGACATTAAAAGGACTTCAGATTCTTTACGAAAAACAAAAATAAATGGAATTTAAGATCAGAGACAAAGTAATTAAGAATAATTTTATTTTGGCGCCAATGGCCGGTGTAACAGACTGGCCATTTCGTCTGCTATGCAAAGAAATGGGATGCGGGATGCTTTATACGGAGATGGTCAGTGCAAAGGCACTGTTCTATAAAAACAGAAATACGCAGCTGTTGTTAAAAACAAGTGAAGAAGAACATCCGATCGCGGTACAGCTGTTTGGCTCCGAACCGGAACTGATGGCGGATATTGCGGTGACCCTGGAAGATCAGGGATTTGATTTTATTGATATTAATATGGGTTGTCCGGTTCCGAAAATTGTTAATAATGGAGAAGGATCGGCGCTAATGAAAGATCCGGAATTGATCGGAAGGATCGTAAAAGCTGTTTCTGAAAGAACGAAACTGCCGGTAACCGTAAAGATCCGAAAGGGTTTTGAGATGGATGAAGAGACCGCGCCGGAAATCGCCAGAATTATCGAAGAAAACGGGGCAAGCGCGATCGCAGTCCACGGACGTACAAGAACACAGTATTATTCCGGAAAGGCGGATTGGAATACGATCCGAAAGGTAAAAGAGGCAGTCTGCATTCCGGTGATCGGAAACGGCGATATCGAGACGCCGCAGGATGCCAAAAGAATGTATGAAGAGACCGGATGCGATGCTTTTATGATCGGTCGTGCGGCAAAGGGAAATCCATGGATCTTCCGCCAGATGAACCACTATATGGAAACCGGAGAACTGCTTCCAAAGCCGGATTTTAAAGAAGTGATCAATATGATCCTGCGTCATGGAGAAATGATGATGGACTTTAAAGGTGAATATACCGGTATGCGTGAAATGCGCAAACATGTTGCCTGGTATACGTGTGGTTATCCGAATTCTTCAAGATTGCGCGGTAAGATCAATGAAGTAGAGACGATGGAAGATTTTCGTACATTGTTAGAAGAATATGAAAAATCATGCAGACAGTGACCGGATATAGGTAATGCTGCGATGACAAACCGGAACAGGGAAGAGGCTGTCGGTTAATACTGATTCAGGTCTCTAACATGAAAGGAAGATTATTCTACATTGGGATTCGCTCAATCCTGAATCCCCAGCGAGGACAGATTTCCATATCTACTGCAGAAAAAGTAAAAAGGTTCTTTTCTACTGTAGATAGTGATATCAAGGAGAATGAAAACTTCCGGCGTTTTAACTATCGGTCAGAGGAGAAAGTATATAAAGAATTCATGCTGTATGCGATTGGCAGGAATATCATGAAATACCACCGATTTTTACATCATGAAATCAAAAAATTTGAAGGGAAAAAGGGGCAGAAAGCAGCTTAGCTGATGGAGCGCTTCCCAAAATCCAGACAAGGGGTTTTGGCGCCCTAAAATAAGGGATACAAAAGGGAAGAGACACTCTCTTCCCTTTTTGTCAATAAGGTGTGTATATCTTAATACGAATTTAATATGAGGCGACAGATACTAACACACTCTTTATAAGCGGTGTGCCATAATCTTGCTTAAGAGAAAAACCGTTGGAGGTAGTAAGGATTATGAAGAAAATAAAAAAACAGTTATCTTCATCTCAGATTATTATTCTCGGTTTTGCTGCGGTCATTTTGATCGGAAGCCTTTTGTTAACGCTTCCGTTCGCGACAAAAGACGGACAGGGAGCGATTTTTACGGATGCGCTTTTTACCGCGACTTCTGCAACCTGCGTTACCGGGCTGATCGTGCAGGATACGGGCAGCTACTGGACGACATTCGGGCAGGTAGTGATCATATCGTTGATCCAGATCGGCGGAATGGGAGTCGTAACACTTGCCGTAGCAATCTCGAGAGCTTCCGGCAGGCGGATCAGTCTGAAGCAGCGAAGCACCATGCAGGAAGCGATTTCAGCGCCGAAGATCGGTGGGATCGTTCGTCTGACCGGATTTATCATTAAAATGACGATTTTATTTGAATTGCTCGGAGCGGTTATTATGGCTCCGTCTTTTTGCAGGGAATTTGGGATCTTAACAGGAATCTGGTATGCCGTCTTCCATTCAATCTCTGCTTTTTGTAATGCGGGATTTGACTTAATGGGTGTTAGGGAACCGTATTCATCTCTAACCTCTTTTGTTGACGATCCGGCGATCAATTTTGCGGTTATGGCATTGATCATTATAGGCGGTATCGGATTTTTAACATGGGATGATATAAAAGTGAACCGGCATCATTTTGGGAAATACCGGATGCAGAGCAAAGTCATTCTTATGACGACAGCGGCTCTGATCCTTTTGCCGGCAGTTTATTTTTTCTTTTTTGAGTTTACAGATGCGCCGCTCGCAGAGCGGTTCTGGAGTTCCATGTTCCAGTCGGTAACGCCGAGAACGGCCGGATTTAATACCGTAGACCAATTGTCCATGACAGAGGTCGGAATTGCGATTACAACGATATTGATGCTGATCGGAGGATCGCCAGGATCGACTGCCGGTGGTATGAAAACAACGACATTAGCGGTCATGTTTTCCACTTCGTTATCTGTTTTCAGACAAAGAGAACATACGCACTTTTTTGGGCGAAGGATCGGGGAGGATGTTATTCGAAATGCGGCAACTGTTTTTATGATGTACCTGACCTTATGTCTCATGGGAGGATTTCTAATCAGTCGCATCGAAAATTTACCCGTACTAACTTGTCTATATGAATGCGCGTCTGCTATCGGCACGGTCGGGCTGACGCTTGGGATCACGCCAGATCTGGAACTGGCATCACAATTGATTTTGATCGCTTTGATGTATATTGGAAGAGTTGGAGGTTTGACACTGATCTTTTCGGCATTATCCGGAAATAAAGGCAATACGGCAAGACTGCCGCAGGAAAAACTGATCGTTGGATAGGAGGAATCATTATTATGAAGTCTGTTTTATTAATTGGATTGGGAAGATTTGGAAGACATATTGCAAAAAAATTAGATGAATTGGATCATGAAATTATGGCTGTTGACAATAACGAGGAGAGGATAAACCAGGTGCTTTCTTATGTGACCAATGCGCAGATCGGGGACAGTACAGATAAGGAATTTTTAGATTCTCTCGGAGTATCGGATTTTGATGTCTGTATTGTAGCAATCGGTGACGATTTCCAAAATTCATTGGAAACAGCAGCATTATTAAAAGAGCTGGGAGCAAAAAAAGTGATCGCAAGAGCATCGACGGGCATACAGGAGAAGTTTTTACTCCGCAATGGTGCGGATGAAGTCGTTTATCCGGAAAAACAGTTGGCTTCCTGGACGGCTATCCGCTGTTCATCAGAACACATCCTGGACTATATCGAACTGGATTCCGAGTATTCCATCTTCGAAGTAAAGGTCCCGGAAGAATGGAATGGAAAATCGATTCTGGAACTGGATATTCGTAAAAAATACGGAATCAATATCCTTGGCATCCGGGAACGGGGAATCCTCGACATGAATGTGACGCCGGACAGCGTTCTTGGAAAACGGGATTCTGTATTGGTTCTGGGACAGCCGCAGTCCGTTCAGAAATGTTTTCATATTTAAGGATACAATCGGGTATACTTAGTATGTGAAAAGGATTTTACAAATACTTTTTCCTCCCGACATTGACAATTATATGGAACGGCTATATAATATGTTCTTGTATTCTTTATATTTTAGAAGGAGGAAAACGTACATAATGGACGATAGCGATAGTGACGCTAACCCTAAGCGAATTACCAATATGATTTGTTTATACATAGAATAGAAAGGCATAACCCGTATATCGACATATGATGTACGGGCTATGTCTTATGCTTTTTTTCAGGGAGTTTTAGGGTAGAAATTAGATAAAATACAGAATTTTAATTCAGAAAGAGGTTTGAAGATTATGAGTGATTCTATCGTTTTTTTACTATTTATTCAGGTTGTCCTGATCGCGTTAAATGCGATTTTTGCCAGCGCCGAAATTGCAGTGTTATCCATTAATGAAACAAAACTGGAACGAATGGCGGAAGAAGGCAATAAAAAGGCAAAGCGTCTGTTCCGTCTGACTCAGGAACCGGCAAAATTCCTTGCAACGATCCAGGTGGCGATCACGCTTTCCGGTTTTTTAGGAAGTGCGTTTGCGGCAGATAACTTTTCTGATCCGCTCGTAGACTGGGTGATGAGTTTAGGCGTTCCGATCCCGCATTCAACGATGGATACCGTGGCAGTTGTATTGATCACGATCATATTATCCTATTTTACACTGATTTTCGGGGAGCTGGTTCCAAAACGGATCGCCATGAAGAAATCAGAGCAGCTTGCCATGGGGATTTCCGGTTTGGTAAGTGGGATTTCGGTATTATTTAAACCGATCGTATGGTTTTTATCCATGTCTACGAACCTGGTACTGCGCATATTCGGAATCGATCCAAATGAAGTAGAGGACCAGGTCAGTGAAGAAGAAATCCGTATGCTCATTGACGCCGGAAGCGAAAAAGGCGCGATTGAATATACCGAGAAAGAATTTATTGATAATGTTTTTGAATTTAATGATATTGATGCCGGTGATATTGCGACTCACCGTACGGATGTGACGATCTTATGGCTGGAAGATGATGCACATGCATGGAAAGAAACGATCCATAAAAGCCGTCATACCCAGTATCCGGTATGTGACGGTTCTCCGGATGACGTTATCGGCATCTTAAATGCCAAAGATTACTTCCGTCTGGAAGATAAAAAAACAAAAGAAAATATTATGAAATATGCAGTACGTCCCGCATACTTTGTTCCTGAGACGATCAAAGCGGATGTGCTGTTCCGAAATATGAATCAGACAGGCAATACGATCGCTGTCGTTATGGATGAACACGGCGGTATGGTTGGTATTATTACATTATATGATTTGATCGAAGAGCTGGTCGGAGAATTAAACGATGGATCAGAAGACGCAGAAAACAGAGATCCGTATTTAGAAAAAATCGATGATAAAACATGGAAAGTGGTTGGAAATATTGATCTGAGCGACATTGAAGATGAGCTGGGAATTGAAATTGAAACAGACGATATCGATACCTTTACCGGTCTGGTGTTTGACGTATTCGGCGTGATCCCGGATGATGGACCGCAGAACATCGATCTGGAAATCCAGAACATGATCATTCACGTAAGCTATATTGACGATCATCAGATCCAGGAAGCAACGATTCAGTTGAAACCGGAAGAAGAGGCAGCCGAAGAAAAGGAAAAATAGGCAGAAATACACGGCAGAATGAGAATGTCAATTGGTTGACACGGGTATTTTACTAGTGTATAATATTGTGGTTAAAAATAGCATTATATATAATGGAAAGGATATCAATCATGGCTGAAGCAAAGAAAAATATTTTGACATATGACGGATTAAAAGCATTAGAAGATGAATTATTAAACTTAAAGGTTGTCCGCAGAAAAGAAGTTGCTCAGAAATTGAAAGAAGCAAGAGCACAGGGAGATTTATCAGAAAATGCGGAATACGATGCAGCAAAAGATGAACAGCGTGACATTGAAGCTCGTATTGAAGAAGTAGAACAGATCTTAAAAAATGCAGAAGTAGTTGATGAATCCGAGTTTGAACAGGGAAAAATCAGTATTGGCTGTACAGTCAAATTATTCGACTTTGACTTTGATGAAGAAGATGAATATCGTATTGTAGGTTCTACAGAAGCAGATATCTTGAACAATAAAATCTCAAACGAATCTCCAATGGGTCTGGCATTGATCGGTGCAGGTGTCGGCGATGTTGTAGAAGTAGAAGGACCGGAAGGGAACTGCAGATTTGAGATACTAGAAATCAGACGTTAGTTGGAGGATAAAAATGGCAAAGCAAAATAACGGACAGAACCAGATCATTAATCAGTTACAGCAGGTTCGAAGAGAAAAATTAGCCGCTTTACAGGAAGCCGGCAAAAATCCGTTTGAGATCACAAAATTTGATGTGACACATCATAGCATGGAGATCAAAGATAACTATGATGCATTAGAAGGAAAAGAAGTAACCGTAGCCGGACGTATGATGTTTAAGCGCGTTATGGGAAAAGCATCTTTTTGCAATATCCAGGATTTACAGGGCAAAATCCAGTCCTACGTAGCAAGAGATGAGATTGGCACGGAAGAATATGCAGATTTCAAAAAATATGATATTGGTGATATTATCGGCATTACCGGTACTGTTTTTAAAACTAAAACAGGAGAAATCTCTATTCATGCATCAAAAGTAACATTGTTAACGAAGAGTTTAAATCCGCTGCCGGAAAAATTCCACGGATTGACCGATACCGATACCCGTTACCGTCAGAGATATGTCGATCTGATCATGAACGAAGAGTCGAAAGAGACTTTTATCAAACGTTCCAGGATACTGAAAGAGATTCGTAAATTCCTTGACGGACGCGGATTCATGGAAGTGGAAACTCCAATGCTCGTATCCAATGCAGGTGGTGCGGCAGCAAGACCATTTGAAACACATTACAATGCATTAAATGAAGACGTAAAGTTAAGAATTTCTCTGGAACTTTACTTAAAGAGATTGATCGTAGGCGGTTTGGAACGCGTTTACGAAATCGGACGTGTATTCCGTAATGAAGGTGTGGATACGCGTCATAATCCGGAATTTACATTAATGGAATTATATCAGGCATATACCGATTATGAAGGCATGATGGAACTGACAGAAAGCATGTTCCGTTACCTGGCTGAAACAGTATGCGGAAGCACGGTGATCTCATATAACGGTACGGAGATCGACCTCGGTAAACCATTTGCCCGGATGACAATGAACGATGCGATCAAAACATATGCAGGTGTTGATTTCGATGCGGTTGCAACCGATGAAGAAGCAAAAGCACTGGCCGATCAGCATAATATCGAATATGAAGAACGCCATACAAAAGGCGATATTATTAATTTGTTCTTCGAAGAATTCTGTGAAAAAGAACTGATTCAGCCTACGTTTATTATGGATCATCCACTGGCAATTTCTCCGTTAACGAAGAAAAAACCATCCGATCCGGAAAAAGTAGAGCGTTTTGAGTTATTTATCAATACATGGGAAATGTGCAATGCATATTCCGAGTTAAATGATCCGATCGATCAGAGAGAGCGTTTTGCTCAGCAGGATGCGAATGCAGCAGCCGGCGATGAAGAAGCAGAACATACGGATGAAGATTTCTTACATGCACTGGAAATCGGTATGCCTCCGACAGGCGGTATTGGATATGGTATTGACCGTCTGGTTATGCTGTTAACGGATTCTCAGGCAATCAGGGATGTATTATTATTCCCGACAATGAAGAGCATCGGCGGAGCCGAGGGCAAGAAAACGGACAAGAAAGAGGAGTCCGAACCGGCTGTGAAGATCGATCTTTCCAAGGTGAAAGTTGAGCCGCTGTTCGAGGATACCGTTGATTTTGACACATTCAGCAAATCCGATTTCCGGGTTGTAAAGGTGGAGGCATGCGAGGCAGTTCCGAAATCCAAGAAGCTCCTGAAGTTCACACTGAACGACGGAACAGACCGGAAACGCACGATTTTAAGCGGTATACACGAGTATTACGAGCCGGAAGAGCTGGTCGGAAAGACCTGTGTAGCCATTGTAAATCTGCCGCCGAGGAAGATGATGGGCATCGACTCTGAGGGTATGCTGATCAGTGCGGTGTATGAGTACGACGGACACGAAGGACTGAATCTGCTGATGCTGGATGACAGTATCCCGGCGGGTGCGAAGCTGTACTAAGGATAAGAAATGACCTTCAGGTTTGACAGCAAAAATTCATTTTGACAACAATTTGACAACAATTTTCGAAATAACCACGAAGTATCACGAAGCGTGGTGAAGAGTTGTTATCTGCGAATCATATCGGGAAACCGATGATTTGAGCACTTTTTGAAAGAAAAAATTTCAAAGAGTGCTCTTTTTTTATTCCTCACGTATAAACAGCAGTAGTGGCCGCATTTAAGAAGGGAGACTGTTTCATGAGAACAGAAGATATGTACTATAATGAGCAGAAACGCAGTGAAGTTATGGAGGCGGCCCGGAGGCTTAGAAGAAAATTTCTCCGGTATCAACAGGCAGAGATTGTATACAGTCTGTCTCATAAGAAATTAATGGAATTAGCCAATGCTGCAGGAGCAATTTACAGAATGGACGGAATTGTATTAATTAACCGTGAAATTTTTGATGAATATCTTGAAAGGTTTCATGAGACAGAAGAAAATTCTGCTCCAAAGAAGGAGGACTAACATGCATGGAAAAGTATGGATGTTTTCCAATTTGATCGATGATGAGGACCTGGCGTTCCTGCAGAGGGAATTTGTCAGTTATCAGCAAGCAATGGACTATTACGGATTGGGCTATAAACCAATTGTCAGGCTGTCTCATATATCGGGATCTGTTTATAAGATTGGGAAAAAGGTATTGATACGGCGGAGCATTTTTGAAGAATATTTGAGAAACCATGTGAAAAGGGGAACTGAAGAATGGGAAGAGTTATTGCGGTAGCAAATCAAAAGGGCGGAGTCGCCAAAACAACAACAGCGGTAAATTTAGGAATTGGACTTGCAAGAAAAGGGAAAAAGGTCCTGCTTGTTGATACAGATCCTCAGGGAAGTCTCACAGCCAGTCTCGGATATGTGGAACCCGATGGGATTCCGATCACGCTGGCAAATATATTAACAGCAGTGATCAACGAGGAAGAAGTCACCCCCTCTGGAGGCATTCTTCATCATGAGGAAGATATCGATATTATGCCTGGAAATATTGAACTTTCAGCATTAGAAGTTGTTATGGGAAATGTGATGAGCAGGGAGCTGATCCTAAAGGATTATATCGATATGATGAGAGAAAGATACGACTACATTTTAATTGATTGTATGCCGAGTCTTGGAATGATGACAATCAATGCTTTAGTTGCTGCAGATTCTGTTCTTATCCCTGTTCAGGCAGCATATCTGCCGGTAAAAGGACTTCAGCAGCTGATTAAGACAATACTGATGGTCAAAAAGAGATTGAATCGGGGACTTGAGATTCAGGGGATCCTTCTTACTATGGTGGATTACCGGACCAATTATGCAAAAGATATCACGGCGAAGCTACGTGAAACCTATGGATCACGGATTGCAATATTTGAAACTGCAATCCCCATGTCGGTGAAAGCGGCAGAGACAAGTGCGGAGGGAGTCAGTATCTATTCCCATTGCCCGAAAAGCAAGGTTGCCGAAGCTTACCGAAATCTGACACAGGAGGTGCTGGAATATGAAAAATAGCAGGAGCGGAGAAAAGATAAAGCTGACAAGCATTGATGAATTGCTGGGGGTTGTAAATGAAGAGTCTGCAATGGAAATTGAGATAAAAGCAATTAGTCCATTTAAAGGCCATCCCTTTAAGGTAATAGCTGATGACAAGATGGAAGAGTTGATCAATAGTGTAAAGGAGAGCGGAGTTATTACACCTGTATTGCTCCGTCCGGCGGGAGAAAATCACTATGAAATGATATCCGGTCATCGGAGAATGTATGCGGCACGTAAAGCAGGACTTTCTACAGTTCCGGCGATTGTAAGGGATATGACAGATGATGAAGCGGTAATCGCTATGGTTGATGCCAACATTCAAAGAGAAGAGCTTCTGCCGAGCGAAAAAGCCTTTGCTTATAAGATGAAATTAAATGCTATGAAAAGGCAGGCCGGCAGACCCTCTAAAAATAATTCTGGTCAAAATGACCAGAATTTATCCGGAGCAGTCTCAAGAGATATTTTAGCCGAACAGGTGGGTGAAAGTTCAAAACAGATACAGCGTTACATTCGTCTTACCGAACTTATCCCTGAATTGCTTGATATGGTCGATAATAAGAAACTGCAGTTTACGGTGGCTGTAGATATTTCTTATATCGATAAGGAAATGCAGAAATGGATTTATGAATATATCAAAGACAATGGGTTTATAAAACCAAATCAGATTGCTGTCTTAAGGAAGCGGCTGGAAGATGAAAATGTAGGTCACAATTATATGATCTCCATATTTAATAATTGCATTGCTCCAAAAAGAAAGATGCGTAAGGTCACACTACCGGAGAAAAAACTGAAAAATTATTTTCCTCCGGATTATACCCAGGAGCAGATGGAAGAGATAATTGTTTCTCTGTTGGAAGAATGGAAGAAAGAATTGCAGACAGAGTAAGAATACTGATGAAAGAAATTGTGATGATAAAGGCCAGAAGTGCCAAAATCAAACTTCACAGAATACAGATGAGAGGAGGATGTGTATGGAACAAAAAGTATCATTTGATTATTTTTACGGCACGCAGGCCGATCAGTACAGTTTTTATCGAATACCGAAGGCGTTATTTCAGGATGAATATTTTAAAAATCTTTCCAGTGATGCGAAAATCCTTTATGGATTGATGCTGGACAGAATGTCATTATCTATTAAAAATCAGTGGTTTGATGAACAGAACCGGGCAGATGGGCGA
>DVKZ01000041.1 GCA_018715775.1 Candidatus Fimousia stercorigallinarum
CGGTATTATCAAGGTGTAATCGACAGCAGATTACTAAAACCAGGTATTGCTGATTTTAATAATCTAAACGATCTGTTTATTATTATCATTGCCCCGTTTGATCTGTTTAAAAAAGACTTGTACCTATATACTTTTCGTATGCAATGCGAAGAAAGTCCCGGACTTCATTTAGATGATGGTGTAACCAGAATCTTCTTGAATACACATGGAAAAAACAGTAGGGATGTCAGCCATGATCTGATTGAACTACTCCATTTAATAGAACATACCAATGAATCCGGAAAAACTTATCAAAATACGGAGTTACAGAAGATGTCGGAACGAGTACGTGAAATTCAAAACAATTCGGAAGTGAGCGTGAAATATATGCAGGCATGGGAAGAAAGAGTGATTGAACAACAGGAAGCAAGAGAAGAAGGCCGAATAGAAGGACGAATGGAAGGCCGAATGGAAGCCCATTTAATTCAGATAAGAAAAAAATTAATGAAAGGATTGGATGCCGTACAGATTGCAGAGGCACTGGAATTAGACAAAACAGAAGTAGAGGCTTTGATCGAAGAAATCCGATCAGATGAAAAAATGCAGGAAAATTAATTGTAACAACAAAAAAGGGACTATCGGATAATAATATCATTTATGATAGATTCTTTTTAGGCAGAGATTTGGGAATTCCCAGCTCTGCCTATTTGAATCCAATCACCCGTTTAGTATCAAATTCCCGATCAGTATGCTTGCCAGCGTCCCTGTCATCGTGCAAAATAAAGCGCCCGGAAGGGTCCATCTCGTCTTTTTTATTCCAATATAACCAAAATAAACGGACATTGTATAAAAGACCGTTTCTGTTGAACTTAATATCAAAGATGCGATAAAACCGGCGTGTGAATCCGGTCCGTGTTGCTGAAATACATCCAGGAGCAGACCGGTTGCCGCCGATGAAGAAAACAATTTGGCAATAATGATCGGAATGATATCCGATGGAATTTTAAGAACATCTGCAAGTGGAGAAAAGCATTTCATGATAAAATCCATAAACCCGGAGGCTCTCATCATACCAACAGCCAAAAACAATCCAATCAGTGTCGGAGCGATATCAAGAACGATATGAAACCCTTCCGTAACCCCCTTTAAAAATTCCTGATAAGTATCTTTTTTCTGCTTCCATCCAAGCAAAAGGATCGCAAAAAACAAAATCGGTATGATGCAGTTGGATATATAAGAAATCATGTTCCATATCCTTCGAATGTTACTCTCTATATAAATATGAAGAAAGAGAGTTGAGATATACATATTATTCTAAATTTTCCCACCATTCTTTATGTTCCAGATACCATCGGATTGTTCTTTTTATCCCCTTTTGAACATCCATCTTCGGTTTCCATCCAAGTTCCCGTTCAATTTTTGCGGGCTCAATTGCATACCGCAGATCATGTCCCTTTCGGTCATCCACATAGGTGATCAGGCTCTCTGGCTTTCCGAGTTCCCTGCAGATCATTTTCACGATATCAATATTACGCATTTCATTATGCCCACCGACATTATATATTTTCCCTATTTTATCACTATGTATGATCTGATCGATTGCCCTACAGTGATCTTCGACATACAACCAATCACGGACATGCATTCCATCCCCATAAATCGGCAAAGGTCGATCATGCAATGCATAAATGATCATACGCGGAATGAGTTTTTCCGGAAACTGATAAGGTCCGTAATTATTGGAACAACGTGAAATCGACACCGGCAGTCCATATGTTCTATTATAAGACAGAACAAAGAAATCTGCTGCTGCCTTGGATGAACTATACGGAGACGACGGATGAAGCGGCGTCTCTTCTGTAAAAAACAGATCCGGCCGGTCCAAAGGCAAATCTCCATAAACTTCATCCGTACTTACCTGATGAAATCTGAAAATACCATAATGCCTGCAAGCATCCATAAGTATCATCGTCCCGATAATATTTGTCTTTAAAAAGATTTCCGGGTCTTCGATGCTCCTGTCCACATGTGATTCTGCGGCGAAGTTAATGACGATATCAGGCTTTTCTTCTTCAAACAACTGATATACTGCGACTCTGTCACAAATATCAGCTTGGACAAATCGAAAATTTTCATTATCCATGAGTGGAAAAAGTGTTTTTTTATTTCCTGCATAAGTGAGTTTATCCAGACAGACAATTCGATACTTTGGATATTTTTTCATTATATAATAAATAAAATTGCTGCCAATAAATCCGGCTCCTCCGGTTACAATCATCGTCATCATCGCATTACCGTAATCCTTTCAATTTCTTTTCTACATAATCCGGCACACGAATGACTCCAAATTTCCAGAACATACTATAAATATAAGAAACTCCAAAAATCCGTCCCATCTCTTCCGGCTCCGCATAGGTTGGTATGATTGACTCCTTAGATGATACATTCACATTTACCATTTTTTTATATTCAATCGCATCTAACACATTATGAAATACTCTCAATACCGATCGTTTCGGAAGCAATTTATTTTCTCCCTCATATGAAATCACTAACATTTCACTACGCGTTGCATTTTTCTTTCTTTTTATTATGTAATCAAACAACTTTCCAGATGACGTATGAAATGGATAGTGCTGATATTGGACGACCGCATGCCAGAGCAGATCATCCAGAGTCTCCTCTGCTTCCAGAATTCCTTTTTGCAAATTTCGAACGGCTTTTTGCCTTCTCCGATACTTCGCACTATCCGCCACCTGTCTGGATGCTTCATCCATATAATAGGAATAGTATTGATACGGTATATAGGCATTAATCGAGGATTTTTTCAACCCCGTCAAATCAATGATTTCTTCGACGCTTTTCCCCTGCTGCAAAAGTTCTTCTACTCTTCTGGACTGCTTTGTACTATACATGCCAGCTGTAATCAGCAGTTTTCGTGCCTTGGGAATGGAAATGGAAAACTCCGCACACACGTCCCTAAGACTCGGTGCATTGGCCGGACGGCTTTTCCGGTCATCATAGGACACTTCAAAACAATCCGCTATGCAAGATAAATAATCCTGGAAAACAGTCTGGAGCTGGTCCTTATCCCGTTTGTTTGCTATATTTTGTTTCTTTTGTTTTTTCTTCAGGGTGGTCATCGAATCACCTCTCTTTGTGGGGAGTGGGTTGTAGAGAATTCTATATGTTTGGATTTGTCATTCTTCTACACTTATTTAAGATCTTCATACAGATCTTCTCTGTACACACCGTCTGCAATCAGCTTCTTAAAGCTATCCACCACAATTTTCTTATCCTCTTTGTAGGTTACGCCAAACCATGTGTCCCGAGTTTCAAGCACCTTTACGGTGCATTTGCCTTCTCTAAGTAATTCTCCAATATGTATAGGGAGCAAGTATTCAGCCTTGAGAGGGTTCTCCGAAACTTTATTCTCAAAAAAGTCTTTAAAGCCAGCTTCCAGAACATCAAGATAGGTAGGGGAACATCCTTCTTTTGCAGAAAATCCCCAGAAGTTCATGGATACATAAGACTCGGGATTTAGTTTCACCCCATCCGCTTCGGCACCAATTTCCCCTGTTACAGGATCAACAGTCTTAATAATATTGCTTGTCTCCACCACATCCATGATATGAGTATGCCCTTCCTTGATCTTGCACACACCTCTGGTAACTCCGCCATTGTCTGAAAGTGTATTCTTCAAAATAAATCCGGCCATAGCAATCGCTGTATCTGCATGATCCTGAACCAGCCAGTCATGAATCTTACGAAATGCTTCTTTTCCGTAATAGTCATCTGCATTAATCACCGCAAACGGTTCATGAATTAAATCTTTCGTTGCAAGAACCGCCTGTCCGGTTCCCCACGGTTTCGTACGCTCTGTTGGGAGTGAATAACCTTTCGGAATAGCAGATAGCTCCTGGAACGCATAAGCTATTTCAACTTTAAGGGATTTACATATGTCTTCTACTCGATTACCAACGCGATCCTTAAAATCAGCTTCTATATCCTTACGGATCACAAATACAATTTTATTAAACCCAGCAGCGATCGCATCATGAATTATGCAAAACGACTCCGGATAATTGCCAGAGTCGTCATTGACTTTACTCTTTATATCCCTTTTCGCAGATCACATTGACCACTTCGTCAACATATTTCTGGCAGGTATCGTGGTCCGGTGCTTCCACCATAACACGAACGACCGGCTCAGTACCAGATTCACGCACCAGAATACGACCAGTATCGCCCAGTGCCTCAGCTACTTTATTTACAGCTTCCTGCACTGCAGGATCATTCTGCGCTGCCTTCTTATCAGTCACACGGACATTTTTCAGCACCTGCGGATAGATCTTCAGCGGTGCTGCCAGTTCGCTCATTGGCTTCTTCTTCGCCAACATGACTTCCATCATCTTCAGACTGGTCAGAATACCATCACCGGTGCTTGCGTACTTAGAGAAGATGATATGGCCGCTCTGCTCACCACCGATACGGCAGCCGTTCTTGGCCATATACTCGTAGACATACTTATCGCCTACTGCAGTCTTGGCGTAGCCGATACCCTGCTCATCGAAAGCCTTGTACAAACCGAAGTTGGACATAACGGTCGTAACCACAGTGTTGGTCAGCAGCTTGCCGCGTTCTTTCATATAGCAGCCGTAAATGTAAAGGATATGGTCACCAGTGATAACATTGCCCTTCTCATCTACGCACAGGCAGCGGTCAGCATCACCATCGTAGGCAAAGCCAACGTCCAATCCATTCTCCACAACAAATTTCTGAAGGCCCTCGATATGGGTTGAACCTGCATTGTTATTGATGTTCAGGCCATTCGGCTTGTTGTTAATGACATAGGTATCCGCTCCAAGCGCATCGAAGACGGACTTAGCGATATTCCAGGAACTGCCATTGGCGCAGTCCAGACCGACCTTGACACCTCTGAAAGAATAAACGCCCAGAGAAATCAGATAACCCATGTAACGGTTACGGCCTGCCACATAGTCCACAGTGCAGCCGATATGCTCACGATGAACAAAGGGCAATTCCGGCCAGTCCTTATCGAACACATGGAGCTTACCGTCAATGTAATCCTCCACCAGCAGCAGAGTCTCCTCCGGCATCTTCTCTCCATAGCAGTCAATCAGCTTAATGCCATTGTCGTAATACGGGTTATGGCTTGCGGAGATCATGATGCCACAGTCAAAGTCATCCACACGAGAGATATACGCCACAGACGGAGTGGTAGTGACATGGAGCAGATAATCATCTGCTCCGGAAGCAGTCAAACCAGCGACCAGACTGTACTCAAACATATAAGAACTGCGACGAGTATCCTTGCCGATGACGATACGAGCAGGATTGCTGTCGCCGTTGCGCTCACGCAGAGCATTGTAATACCACCCTAAGAAGCGACCAACCTTATAGGCATGATCCGCTGTTAATGTAATTCCGGCTTCACCACGGAAGCCGTCAGTTCCAAAGTATTTTCCCATGGTCTATTTTCCTCTACTATTTTTCTTTCGCCACTTTAAATGTACATACTCTAATACACTGGTAGCAGCGAACACACTTGCTTTCATCTATCTGCGGATATTCAAAGCCTTCTTCATCCTCCACCATAGATATGGCTTCTTTCGGACAAATAGCATAGCAGGCTGAACATCCACAGCATTCTTCTTTTCTTTTATATAGTACTGGTATTTCTTTCACTCCAACTCCTCCTTACAATCAAACA